>JBKHWY010000040.1:0-2665 GCA_046566285.1 Gammaproteobacteria bacterium
GCACGCGCGGCGAATGGATGTCGTACACGCCTGGCCCGATCGCGTTCGGGTACTTGAAGCTGCCGAAGCCTTCCAGCAGTTCCATGTCCGAGCGGCTGGTCTCGATGGTGATCACGTCCGCATCGAGCGCCGCGATCGCCGGCAGGATGTCGTTGAACTCGGCGTAGCACATATGGGTGTGGATCTGGGTGTCGTCGCGCGCGCTGCCGGCCGCGATCCGGAAGGCGCGCGTGGCCCAGTCGAGGTAGGCTCCTTGCGCGGCGCGCCGCAGCGGCAAACCTTCGCGCAGGGCCGGCTCGTCGATCTGGATGATGCCGATGCCGGCCGCCTGCAGGTCCGCCACTTCGGCGCGGATCGCCAGCGCGATCTGCAGGGCCGTGCTGGCGCGCGGCTGGTCGGTGCGCACGAAACTCCATTGCAGCATGGTGATGGGACCGGTCAGCATGCCCTTCACCGGCCTGGCAGACAGGCTTTGCGCATGCAGCGTCCAGGCCACCGTCATGGCGGCGCGGCGGGCCACGTCGCCATAGATGATGGGCGGCTTGACGCAGCGCGAACCGTAGGATTGCACCCAGCCGTTGCGGGTGAAGGCAAAGCCGTCGAGCTGCTCGCCGAAGTATTCCACCATGTCGTTGCGTTCGGCCTCGCCATGGACCAGCACGTCCAGCCCCAGCGCTTCCCGCTCGGCCACCGCCTCGGCGATCTGGGCATGCATGGCGTGGGTGTAGGCTTCCAGGCTGAGCGCCCCCTGCTTGAACTGGGCCCGCGCCGCGCGGATGGCCGGGGTCTGCGGGAAGGAACCGATGGTCGTGGTGGGAAAGGCGGGCAGGGCGAAACGGGCCTGCTGGCGCTGGCGGCGGGTGGCAAACGGCGCCCCGCGGCGGTCCGCATCGGGCGTCAGCGCCAGGGCGTCGATGCTGCGCGCCACTTCGGGCCGGTGCACGCGCGTGCTGGCGCCGCGTGCGGCCAGCGACGCGCGCGAGGCCGCCAGTTGGGCGGGCGCGCCGGCCCCCGTCAGCTCGGCCTTCAGTGTCGCCAGTTCGCCCAGCTTTTCGGTGGCAAAGGCCAGGCTGGCGCGCAGCTCGGCATCCAGGCCGTCCTCGCCATCCAGCGTGAACGGCACATGCAGCAGCGAGCATGAGGGCGCCAGCCACAATTGGCCGCGCCGCGCCAGCAGGGGCTGCAGCTGCGCGAGCGCGGCATCCAGGTCGGTGCGCCAGATATTGCGCCCATCGACGATCCCCACCGACAGCACCTTGGGCAGCGCCAGCCAGTCGCACACGCTGGTCAGTTCATGGGGCGCGCGTACGCCGTCCACGTGCAGGCCCGCGATCGGCAGGCGGCAGGCCAGGCTGAGGTTTTCTTCCAGCGGCGAGAAATAGGTGGCCAGCAGCACCTGCACGCCGCTTTGCGCCAGCGCCCAGTAGGCCCGTTCGAATTCGTTGCGCCATGCGGGCGGCAGGTCCAGCCCGAGGATGGGTTCGTCGAGCTGGACCCACGCCACGCCCGCCTCCTTCAGCTGCCCCAGCAGGGCGCGGTACTGGCCCAGCAGGCTGCCCAGCAGGGACAGGCGCTCGACGCCATGCTGCTTGCCCAGCCACAGGAAGGTGAGCGGGCCGATCAGCGCCACCTTGACCGGGTGCCCCAGCGCCTGCGCCTCGGCCACTTCGGCCAAGAGGCGGGTGGCATGCAGTGCGAAGCGGGTGGTGCTGGAGAACTCGGGGACCAGGTAGTGGTAGTTGGTGTCGAACCACTTGGTCATGTCGAGCGCGTGGCCGGCATGGTCGGCGTGGCCGGCGCAGCAGGCGCTGCGGCCATCACCGCGCGCCATGGCGAAGTAGCGGGTCAGTTCATCTTCACCGTCAAAGCCGAAGCGTTCCGGCTCGCAGCCGAACAGCTGGATGTGGCTGGCCATCTGGTCGTACAGGGCGAAGTCGCCCACCGTCACCCAGTCCAGGCCGCTGTCCCGTTGCAAGGCCCAGTGGCGTGCGCGCAGGGTGCGCGCGGTGGCTTCCAGCTCGGCGGCGCTGCTGGCCCCGTGCCAGTAGGCTTCCAGTGCGGTTTTCAGTTCGCGTTGGGCGCCCATGCGCGGAAAGCCGAGGGTGTGGGTCGAGATGGCGGTCGGGCTTGAAGAGATCGAAGAAGCAGTCGTCATTTTTGGTCGTCATGAAGGAGTCATCAAAGGTAAGTAAAGTGTGCCGCTTGTCGGCGTATAATCAAAACGAAACTTTTTGCCTGTTTGCTTGAATAGAATTCATAGCCATGCTTGAACTGCGTCATTTGCGGACCCTGGCGGCCTTGCGCTCATCCGGCAGCCTGGTGCGCGCGGCCCAGCTGCTGAACCTGACGCAGTCGGCCCTGTCGCATCAGATCCGCCTGATGGAGGAGCGCTATGGCGGGCCGCTGTTCGAACGCAAGTCGCTGCCGATCGCCTTCACGGCCGTGGGCAGCCGCCTGCTGGCGCTGGCCGATCTGGTGTTGCCCAGCATCGAGCAGGCCGAGCGCGACATCACCCGCCTATCCCAGGGCGACCATGGCCAGCTGCGCGTGGCGCTCGAATGCCATACCTGTTTCGATTGGCTGATGCCGGTGATGGATGCGTTTCGCCAGCGCTGGCCGGAGGTGGAGATCGACCTGGTGTCGGGCTTTCACAGCGATGGCATCG
>JBKHWY010000040.1:2675-15888 GCA_046566285.1 Gammaproteobacteria bacterium
GGCGACCTGCTCGACTCGGTCGCGATGCAGGAGGCGATGTTCGAGGCCGGGGCGTCCAGCGGGCTGATGGCCGCGCTCTTCACGAGCGGGATCGCGCTGCCGCACCTCGCGGCGAGCGGCGACGCCGACCTGGTGATCGGCTCGCCCGGCAAGGCGCCGTACGCGGTGTTCCCGCTGTTTCGCTTCGAGATCCTGGTGGTGATGGCGCACAAGCATCGCCTGATGGCGCAGCGCCGCATCGCGCCCGCGGACCTGGCCGATGAAACCCTGATCACCTACCCGGTGCCGGAGGAGCGCATCGACCTGATCCGCGAAGTGCTGCGCCCGGCCGGCATCTCCTTCGAGCGCCGTACGGCGGAGCTGACCGTGGCGATCCTGCAGCTGGTGGCCAGCCGCCGCGGGGTCGCCGCGCTGCCCAACTGGGCCATCAAGAACTACGTGGATTACGACTACGTGCAGGCGCGCCCGATCGGGCCCGAGGGCTTGTGGAGCGACCTGTACGTGACCGTCGCGCCCTCGCTGGCGGCGAAGGCCTATGTGGCGGACTTCGTGGCGGTGATCCGCGAGCAGTGCGCGCGCACCCTGGACGGCATCACGCTGCTGAGCTGAGGGGCGAAAAGAACAAATAATGTGCGCACGACATTGCGTGCACGCAACTCGGATTCATGGGAGAAGCTGATAAGATTGATATTGATCAAAACCCAGCGGAGGAGTGGAACTAAGATGGGCGACTTTGCCAAGCACTTAGGTGTCTAATAGAGATAGCGCACCGGCCAGACAACGCACCCATGATCCTTATTTCCGCAACTCCAACCGCCCCATCTGCCAACGCTGGCAGCACCTGGCTGGGAGCGGTCGCGCATCCTGCGGCCGGATGCCTGAGCCTGGCTGCACCGTATCCTCATCAAGACTGGAACCGACCCTGAAATGGCGGCCGACGATAGTGATTGCATTGGATTACCTCATGCACATCATTGACGGCGGCCGCCCACTTGCAACCCCTCTGGCCGATTAGGGCTGGAATTTCGGAGATTCACATGGAAGACGTCGTCATCGTGGCCGCTGGCCGTACCGCAGTTGGAAAATTTGGTGGAACCCTCGCCAAGATTCCCGCCGCCGAGCTGGGCGCCCACGTCATCAAGAACCTGCTGGCGCAGACCGGCATCGATCCCGCCAGCGTCAACGAAGTCATCCTGGGCCAGGTGCTGACCGCCGGTGCCGGCCAGAACCCGGCACGCCAGGCCGTCATCAAGGCCGGTTTGCCCGACATGGTGCCGGCCTTCACGGTCGGCAAGGTGTGCGGCAGCGGCCTGAAGGCCACCCACCTGGCGGCGCAGGCGATCCGCTGCGGCGACGCCGAGATCATCATCGCCGGCGGCCAGGAAAACATGAGCGCCTCGCCGCACGTGCTCAACGGTTCGCGCGACGGCTTCCGCATGGGCGACGCCAAGCTGACCGACACCATGATCGTCGACGGCCTGTGGGACGTGTACAACCAGTACCACATGGGCATCACCGCTGAAAACGTGGCGAAGAAGTACAACGTCTCGCGCGCCGAGCAGGACGAGTTCGCGCTGCAGTCGCAGCTGAAAGCCGAAGCGGCCCAGAAGGAAGGCCGCTTCAAGGACGAGATCATCCCGCTGGAAATCGCCTCGAAAAAAGGCTCGGTGGTGTTCGACACCGACGAGTATCCCAAGCACGGCTCGACCCTGGAAGCGCTGGCCAGCCTGCGCCCCGCCTTCAACAAGGAAGGCAGCGTCACGGCCGGCAACGCCAGCGGCATCAATGACGGCGCCGCCGCCGTGATCATGATGTCGGCCTCAAAGGCCAAGGCGCTCGGCCTGACCCCGCTGGCGCGCATCAAGGCCTATTCGTCGGCCGGCCTGGACCCGACCATCATGGGCATGGGGCCGGTGTCGGCCTCGCAGCTGTGCCTGCGCAAGGCCGGCTGGACCCACCAGGACGTGGACCTGATGGAAATTAACGAAGCCTTCGCCGCACAGGCGATTGCCGTGAACAAGGAAATGGGCTGGGACACCAGCAAGATCAACGTCAACGGCGGCGCGATCGCGCTGGGCCACCCGATCGGCGCCTCCGGCGCACGGGTGCTGGTGACGCTGCTGCACGAAATGCGCCGCCGCGACGCCAAGCGCGGCCTGGCCAGCCTGTGCATCGGTGGCGGCATGGGCGTCGCCCTGGCTGTCGAGCGCGATTGATCGCTCAACACTTGCTCAACACATAACACGAGGGAGAAATACAATGGCACGAGTAGCATTGGTAACGGGCGGCATGGGCGGACTGGGGGAAGCGATCTGCTTCAAGCTGGCAGCGCTCGGCTATAACGTGGTGGCAACCTATTCGCCGGGTAACACCAAGGTCGAGAACTGGTTGAAATCGACCAAGGAGCAGGGCTACGACTTCAAGGCCTATGAATGCGATGTGGCCGACTACGAGTCGGCCCAGGCCTGCGTGGCCAAGATCACGGCCGAAGTGGGCCCGATCGACGTGCTGGTCAACAACGCCGGCATCACGCGCGACATGACCTTCAAGAAAATGGACAAGGTGAGCTGGGATGCCGTCATCGGCACCAACCTGGACTCGGTGTTCAACATGACCAAGCCGGTGTGCGACGGCATGGTCGAGCGCGGCTGGGGCCGGATCATCAACATCTCGTCGGTGAACGGCCAGAAGGGCGCCTTCGGCCAGACCAACTATTCGGCCGCCAAGGCCGGCATGCACGGCTTTACCAAGGCGCTGGCGCTGGAAGTGGCGCGCAAGGGCGTCACCGTCAACACCATTTCCCCAGGTTACATCGGCACCAAGATGGTGATGGAGATTCCGAAGGAAGTGCTGGACTCGAAGATCATCCCGCAAATTCCGATGGCGCGCCTGGGCAAGCCGGAAGAAGTGGCGGGCCTGGTGGCTTACCTGTCGTCGGACGAGGCGGCGTTTGTCACCGGCGCCAACATCGCCATCAACGGCGGCCAGCACATGTCCTGACGCCCACCCGCGTCAACCCGGAACACCGCCTGCGAGCGGTGTTTTTTCATCTAAACGTTGCAAATATTCAACAAGCAATAGCATTTAGTAATTCTAGTAAATACTTTCTAACAATTTCGACTATAATTCCGTAACGCAATGATACGGACAGTCGTGCCCTCACTCCCGCCACGACGTTCATCGCCCGCCTTGCCCCAAGGGCCAGGTGCGCCCCCGATCCGCGTTGATCGCCCCGGTGCCGGCCGGTCGACCCAGGGGAGCCGTTCGATACCAGATAAGCAATGAAGACAATGTAGAAAATGCAAGACCAGTCATGGCTTGCTGCGTCCGTGCGCGCCGGCTTTCGGCGCCGGGCCGGCAAATGCTGAGTTGGATCAAGTTTCGCGCGCGCGTGTACGGGAACAATCGAACGCTGAGATGACGCCTTGATCACAACGCCGCGCATGACGAACCGATTGCCCGAATAACCATGGGTCGATGACCCCGAAAGCCGAACATGAAGCCTTTTGCCTCGCCCTTGACCGATCGCCTGACGCTGATCAAGCAAGCGCTCGGCTTGCCGCTGATCCGGCTGAACGACGAGCGCCCGGCATCGCAACAGCAACCCCACCCGGGGCGCCCACCCCATGCCGCCGGCGGCGACAACCTCGAGCTGGTGCTGGAAGACGCCGCCGATCCAGCGTTGCTGCCGCTGTGGCAGGACCTGCTGGCGCACAGCGAAAGCGCCGAGAAGCTGTACCAGTCGCCCGGCTTCTTCGGCTTCCTGAAGGTGCGCTCGAGTCCCGGCCAGTTCGACCTGTATTCGCTGCGCCGCCCCGGCGAGGAGGCGATCCTGGCCCTGGTGCCGGTGCGCCGGGGCGACGAATCCATCGATTTCTTCGGTGGCCGGCTGCCACGCCTGACGCCTACCCTGAACGTGATCCGCATCCTGGGCAGCACGGCCCTGATCGGCGCCGACCTCTCCTTGACGCCGGTGATCGTGCGCACCCTGCTGGCGCGCTACCCGGACGTGGACGCCATCTCGATGCCCTCGGTGCCGCACGACAGCCAATGGTGGCAGGCGCTCGAGCAGATCGACCGCAAACTGGCCGGCGTGCACGTCTGGAACGACTGGCAGAATTGCCACACGATTCCCCTGCCGGAGAGCTTCGAAGCGTACATGAAGCAGTTCAGCGCCAAGAAACGCTACAACATCACGCGCCAGATCAAGCAGCTGGAGACGGCCGCCGGCACGGCGACCGTGGAAGCGGTGACCAGTGCGGCGCAGGTGGAGGACTTGCTGGCCGCCGCCCGCACCGTCCTGAAAGGCCCGCTGCTGAGCGGCTGGCTGAGCGCCCAGTCCTACCAGGCCATGGCCGACCAGGGCCTGCTGCTGTCCTATGTGATCCGCTGCGGCGATACCCCGTGCGGCGTGGTGCTGGGCTCCACGGCCTGCGGCGTCTGGCACATCCACAATATCGTCGGCGACCAGGCCTATGCCGCGTTCTCGGTCGGCACCTCGGTGCTGCACCTGGCCTTGAAGCACGCGCTCGATACCCTGGGCGTGCAGCGCATCGACCTCGGCTACGGCAAGCCCAACCGCGACTTCAATTCCTCCCACGCCATCCAGCGGCGCGGCCATGTGCTGGTCTACCGCCCCAGCCTGCGCAACCACCTGCTGCTGCGCGGCCACGACCGCCTGCGCCGCAGCGTGGCGGCGGCCAAGCCCCTGCTGCAGGGCCTGGGCAAGCGCGTCAGGGAGTTCGACCTGAAAGCCGCATTGCGGCGCGCCAAGCCGGCCGCGCCCGACAGCAAGGCGTCCTGAGGAGCGGCTCGGGCGCAGAGCGGTGCGCTACAATCGGCGCATTGCTCTGGTGAGAAGAACTCCTATGCCCGCGATGTCGTCCGCCCTGTTTCCGCCCATCCAGCCGCACCGCAGCGGCATGCTGAAAGTCGATGAGATCCACACGCTGTACTGGGAGGAAGTAGGCAATCCGGCCGGGGTGCCGGTCCTGTTCCTGCACGGCGGCCCGGGCGCCGGCCTGTCGCCCCAGCACCGCCGCTTCTTCGATCCGCGCCACTACCGCGTGATCCTGTTCGACCAGCGTGGCGCCGGCAAGTCCACTCCGCTGGGCGAATGGCGCAACAACACCACCGACCTGCTGGTCGGCGACATCGAAACCCTGCGCGAAAAATTCGGCATCGAGCGCTGGCTGGTGTTCGGCGGCTCGTGGGGCTCGACCCTGGCGCTGGCCTACGGCCAGGCCCATCCCGAGCGCTGCCTGGGCTTCGTGCTGCGCGGGATATTCCTGTGCACGCCGGCGGAAATCGACTGGTTCCTGCACGGTGTCGAATGGTTCTATCCCGAGCTGTACGACGAATTCATCAAGCCGATTCCGCCCGCCGAACGGGGCGACCTGCTGGGCGCCTACGCCAGCCGCATCCTGTCGTCCGACCCGGCCGTGTACTGGCCCGCCGCGCGCGCCTGGAGCCGCTTCGAAGGGCGGCGCGTGTTCCTGCTGCCGCAGCCGGAAGAAGTGGCCTCGGACACGCTCGACCTGGGCGTGGGCCGGCTGGAGCTGCACTACATGTCGCACCACGGCTTCTTCGAGCCGGACCAGCTGATACGCGAGGTGCCGAAAATCGCCCACTTGCCGGCCGTGATCGTGCAGGGCCGCTACGACGTGATCTGCCCGCCGGTGTCGGCCTACCGCCTGCACCAGGCCTGGGCCGGCTCGGTGCTGAAAATGATCCCGGACGCTGGCCATGGCGCGCTGGAGCTGGGCATTTCCGCCGCCCTCGTCAATGCCACCGAACAGTTCAAGCGCTTCGGCCGTTTCGAGTAGCGGCGCGCCGGCTGCTACACTAGCGACCTCCGACCAGACGCGTGCCACCGGCTTGCCCAACTACCTCGCATGAACATTCAGGTTTCCGACATCAGCCACATGATCCAGCTGGCGATCGCGCCGGTTTTCCTGCTGACCGGCGTGGGCACCAAGCTGACCGTGCTGACCAACCGGCTGGCGCGCATCATCGACCGCACCCGCGTGCTGGAAGACCGCCTGGACATCGGCCACAGCGACGCCTACCTGAACGAATTGAAGGTGCTGTACCAGCGCTCGCACCTGATCAACTATGCGATCACGCTGTCGACCGCCTGTGGCCTCTTGATCTGCCTGGTGATCGCCATGCTGTTCCTGGGCGACACCACCAACCTGCCGCTGGACAAATACATCGCCGCCTTCTTTGTGATGGCCATGTTCGCCCTGATCGGCAGCTTCGTCTACCTGCTGCGCGAGATCTTCATTGCCGCGCGCAGCATGCGCTACGGCCGCCATACCCGCCCGCGCAGCCACACCGACGGCCGCTGACCGCGCCGCGCGCCGCGCCCCTTTTTTAGAATCGAACACCATGCACGACTATCAACGCCCGCCCACCCTGTATCGCTACGCATTGCGGGGGGAACTCGAGCTCGCGCTCAAGAACGGCCAGTTTCGCCTGACGCCTGCCAGCAATTTCCTGACCCTGTCGTTTTCCCAGGCCTGGGACACCGCCCTGTTCGACGTGCTGGGCCCGGCCGACGCCTGCCTGGTCATCCACAATACCGAGGAATTCGGCGAGCGCATCCACCGCGCCGTGCAGCGCACCCTGCCCAGCTGGGCGGGGATCGATGGCGCGGTCGAGTACGGCGCGCGCGCCGCGCTGGGCTCGGCCTTTACCAAGACCCTGGCCGAAGCGGAAGAACGCGAGTGGCAGTTCGCCTGGCGGCCCATGTCGCCGCAGCTGAGCCTGAACCCGGTGACGATCAAGATCGGCAGCATCGAGCAGTTCGCCGAACTGCGCGAACGCAGCAGCCACCAGGTGTAGGCCCGGACGCGCTAGCCGGGCTGGTCGATGCGCGCCAGCACGGCGCTCATCATGCGTTCGATGTCCGAACGCATCAGGTTCGCGCCCAGCAAACCCGGCACATAGAATTTCGGCACCAGCTTGCCCGAATAGACGATGCGCGTGCCGGCATTGTCCGGCAGCGGCTGCAGCTCCCAGCGGCAGTCGTAGACCTTCATGTCGCCTTCGACCAGGTCGATGCCGATGCGGGACATCGGTTCTTCCAGGATATTCACCACCAGCCGGATATCGCGCCGGAAAAACAGGAAGCGCGCCTGGCCTTCCTGTTCCAGCACCACCCGATTGCCGTTGCGCGACAGCACCTTCGCGCTCAGCAGGTCGGGCACGAACTCGGGCTGGCGCTCGTAATTGGTGAGGATCTTCCACACCACGGCCGGCACCGCCTGCACCGTCCCGGTGGCGCTGACCTCGAACTGATGCAGGCCGTCGACATCGACACGCTTGACGTTGACGTCGAGCTTGGGCAACTGCGCCCACGCCGGCGCGATGGGCAACAGCGGCAGCAGGAGCGGCAGCAAGAAAAGTAGTCGGCTTAACATGGCCTTAGCCTACGGGAAAGGCTCGAAGGTGACAAGCGAACAACGTCAACCGTGCGCGCCGGGGAGCCCTCGTGCGATGATAAACACGCTGTCACCGTTAAGTGTGTACCGCCTGCCGTTCCGGCAAGGCGGGCCATACTTAACGGTGACAGCGCCATAATATAAGCCATGAAACCGTCCCCCTATCCCCATTTGCTCGAACCGCTCGACCTCGGCTTCACGGTGCTGCGCAACCGCGTCATCATGGGGTCCATGCACACGGGGCTGGAAGACCGCTTCTACCACTACGGCAAGCTGGCCGCCTTCTACCGTGAGCGCGCGCGCGGCGGCGTCGGCCTGATCGTCACCGGCGGCATCTCGCCCAACCGCGAAGGCTGGCTGCTGCCGTTCGGCGGCACGCTCAACACCTTGGCCGATCTGCCGAATCACCGGCGCGTCACCCGCGCCGTGCACGAGGAGGGCGGCAAGATCCTGCTGCAGATCCTGCACGCGGGCCGCTACGGCTACCAGCCGCTGGTGGTGTCGAGCAGCGCGCTCAAGTCGCCGATTTCCCCGTTCAAGCCGCGCGCGCTCACCGAAGGAGGAATCGAAGCGACAATTCGCGCATATGCCCGCTGCGCCGACCTGGCGCGCCGCGCCGGTTACGACGGCGTCGAAATCATGGGCAGCGAAGGCTACCTGCTCAACCAATTCCTGTGCGCGCGCACCAACCGGCGCGCTGACCCCTGGGGCGGGGACATCCACGGGCGCATGCGGCTGCCCGTGGAAGTGGTGCGCCGGGTGCGGGCGCGTGTCGGGGCCGACTTCATCATCATGTATCGCCATTCGCTGCTCGACCTGGTGGAGGGCGGCAACCGCTGGGATGAAACGGTGCAGGTGGCGCAAGCGCTGGCCGGCGCCGGCGTGAACATCCTCAACAGCGGCTTCGGCTGGCACGAAGCGCGCGTGCCCACCATCGTCACCTCGGTGCCGCGCGCCGCCTTTGCGGAGGTGACGGCGCGCCTGCGCCGGGTGCTCGACATCCCCGTGGTGGCCTCGAACCGCATCAACACGCCCGACCAGGCCGAGCGCCTGCTGGCGGGCGGCAGCGCCGACCTGGTGTCGATGGCGCGGCCGTTCCTGGCCGACCCCGAGATCGTGGGCAAGACGCGGCGCGGCGAGCGCGCTCTCGTCAACACCTGCATCGCCTGCAACCAGGCCTGCCTGGACCACAGCTTCGCCAACCGGCGTGCGACCTGTCTCGTCAACCCGCGCGCCTGCCACGAGACCGAGCTGCGCTACACCCTGACGCGCGCCCCGCGCCGCATTGCCGTGGTGGGCGCCGGTCCGGCCGGCCTGTCCGCCGCCACGGTGGCGGCCGAGCGCGGCCACCAGGTCACCCTGTTCGAAGCGGCCGACGACATCGGCGGCCAGTTCAGGATCGCCCGCCAGATCCCCGGCAAGGAGGAATTCGCCGAGACGCTGCGCTACTTCCGCCGCAAGCTGGCGCTGACCGGCGTGGACCTGCGCCTGGGGACACGCGCCACGTCCGCGCAGCTGCAAGCTTTTGATGACGTCATCGTCGCCACCGGCGTCAAGGTGCGCGTGCCGGCGATTGACGGCGTGGACCATCCCAAGGTGCTGTCTTACGTGGACGTGGTGGAAAAGCACGCGCCGGTGGGGCGGCGTGTGGCCATCATCGGCGCGGGCGGGATCGGCTTCGACGTCGCTGAATACCTGCTGCATGATCCGGCCAAGCCGCTGCCGCAGGCTGTCGAGGCCTGGGCGGCCGAGTGGGGCGTGGACTTCAGCGGCGCGAGCGCCGGCGCGCTGGCCGCACCCGTGGCGCCGATACCGCTACGCGAGATCTTCCTCCTGCAGCGCAAGAGCACCCGGCCCGGGGCGGGGCTGGGCAAGACCAGTGGCTGGGTGCATCGCGCCTCGCTGCAGCGCCATGGCGTGACGATGCTGGCGGGGGTGCGCTACCGGCGCATCGACGACGCCGGCCTGCACATCAGCGTGGGCGAGGAGGAGCGGCTGCTGGAGGTGGACAACGTGATCCTCTGCGCCGGGCAGGAGAGCCTGGACGAATTGATGCCGCGGGAAGGCATGGATGCGACGGGCACGCGCTACTACAAGATCGGCGGCGCGGCACTGGCCAGCGAGCTCGATGCCAAGCGGGCGATCCGGGAAGGGGCGGAGCTGGCGGCGCGGTTGTGAGGCGCATGTATCCACCTCGACCTCAAAGACCGTCATTCCGAGCATTGCTCGAAATGACTTCTGGCGAAGGCCTCGGCGGCCCCGCCAGAATCCATAGCGCCGATGCTCAGAGTGGAACCATGTGACTGACTGAACGCGCTATGGGTCCTGGCCTGCGCCAGGACGACGTGCTGAAAGGTTCGGCCACAAAGCCGTCCTCATGAGGCAGATGGCCACTGCCACCCACTTGAATCAAACCTTGCGCACCACCGCGCAACCAATCGAATACCCCGCCCCGAACGAGCAGATCACCCCCAGCGCGCCGCTGGCCAGGTCGTCCTGGTACTGGTGGAACGCGATGATCGATCCGGCCGACGAGGTGTTCGCATAAGTATCCAGGATCACGGGCGCCTCGTCCGGTCCGGCGTCGCGGCCCAGCAGCGTGCGGATGATCAGCTGGTTCATGCTGAGGTTCGCCTGGTGCAGCCAGAAGCGCCGCACGGCTTCCACTTCAAGCCCTGCCGCCTGCACCGTCGTGCGGATCATCTCGGCGGCCATCGGACACACTTCCTTGAACACCTTGCGGCCCTGCTGGCGGAACAGCTTGTCCGGCTGGCCCACGCCGTTCTCGTCGAAGCGGTTCATGAAGCCGAAGTTATTGCGGATGTTGTTCGAGAACTTGGTCTTGAGCTTGGTGTCCAGCACTTCGAACCGGTGCGCGCTGGTGGCCGTGTCCAGCGCCTCGAGCACCATGGCCGTGCAGGCGTCCCCAAAAATGAAGTGGCTGTCGCGGTCGCGAAAGTTGAGGTGGCCGCTGGTGATCTCGGGGTTCAGGACCAGCACGGCGCGCGCCTGGCCGGTCTGGATGGCCGCCACCGCCGTCTGGATCGCAAAGGTGGCCGAGGAGCAGGCCACGTTCATGTCGAAGCCGAAGCCCTCGATGCCCAGCGCTTCCTGCACTTCCACCGCCATGGCGGGGTAGGCACGCTGCATATTGCTGCAGGCGACCAGCACCATGTCGATGTCCGCGGCCGTGCGGCCTGAACGTTCGAACGCTTCACGCGCGGCCGCCACGCACATCTCCGCCTGCAGCGACAGGGCTTCGTCCGGGCGCTCGGCGATGCGCGCCGTCATGTGGGCGGGGTCGAGGATGCCGTCCTTCTCCATCACGTAACGCGACTTGATGCCCGAGGCTTTTTCGATGAACGCCGCGCTGGACGGTTCGATGGCGACCATCTCGCCGGCGGCAATCGCCGCCGCGTTGTCGGCGTTGTGCTGCTCGGCGTAGGCGTTGAAGGCGGTGACCAGCTCTTCGTTGGAGATGGCGTGCGGGGGCGTAAACAGGCCCGTGCCGCTGATGACGACTCGTTTCATGATCAATTCGATAAGAGGCCGGAAACTGCCGGCGAATCGAACGATTTTACACGTGATGCATACCTCGCCAACCGAGCGCGGGCTCTAGAAATGGCAGAGCCTATGCCGCTCGCGCGCGGCTAGCGCTGCACGTGCTGGGCCAGCGTGGAGCGGGTTTTCGACAGCTGCAGCGGCAAGCCCTTCAGGTGGTTGAGCGCCTGCCGCAGCTGGAAGTCGTCGCTGCTGCCGTATTCCAGGGGCTTCCGGTGGCGCTCCGCCGCCGCGCTGCGCAGCTCTTCCTCGACCTCGTCGAAGCGGGTACGGTCGTCGTCCTTGACGCCGTCGCCGCCCTTGTCATTGGCCAGGTGCTTCTGCAGGTCCGCTTCGCGCAGGCGCAGGCCGTTGTAGCCGTCGCCGTCCGGGAATTCGTCCACCGCCAGGTCGGGCACGATGCCCTTGGCCTGGATCGAACGGCCCGATGGCGTGTAGTAGCGCGCCGTGGTGAGCTTGACGGCGGTGTCGCTGGTCAGGGGGCGGATGGTCTGCACCGAGCCCTTGCCGAAGGTCTGGCCGCCCAGGATGGTGGCGCGCTTGTAGTCCTGCAGCGCGCCGGCCACGATCTCCGAGGCCGAGGCCGAGCCGATATTGACCAGCACGACCATGGGCACCGAGCGCACCGCCGCCGGCAGCCTGGCCAGCGGATCGTCGTCGCGCAGCGAATAGAATTCGGGCCGGCCATAGAACTGCTGGCGCGAGTCGGGCAGCTGGCCGTTGGTCGAGACGATTTCCGCATTCTTGGGCAGGAAGGCGGCGGCCACCCCCACGGCGCCCTGCAGCAGGCCGCCCGGATCGTTGCGCAGGTCCAGCACCAGGCCCTTTAGCTGCGGGTCCTGCTTGTACAGCGCGGCCAGGCGTGCGGCCATGTCGCCCAGGGTCGGCTCCTGGAACTGCGAGATGCGCAGCCAGGCGTAGCCCGGCTCCACCATCTTGGCCTTGACGCTTTTCTGCACGATCTCTTCGCGCGTGATGGTCAGCTGCAGCGGTGCGCGCTCGCCCTTGCGCACGATGGTGAGCGTCACGCGGGTATGCGGTTCGCCGCGCATGCGCTTGACCGATTCGTCCAGCGCCACGCCCTGCACGGGGGCGCCGTCGATGCGGGTGATCAGGTCGCCGGCCTGGATGCCGGCGCGGTCGGCCGGCGAATCCTCGATGGGCGCGACGATGCGGATATAGCCTTCCTCGCTCTGGCCGATCTCGATGCCCAGGCCCACGAACTTGCCCTGGGTGCCTTCGCGCAGGTCGCGGTATGCCTTCTTGTCCAGGTAGGCCGAGTGGGGATCGAGCGAGGCGACCATGCCGGAAATGGCGTCGGTGAGCAGCTGCTTGTCTTCGACCGGTTCCACGTAATCGCTCTTGATCAGGCCGTAGACCTGGGCCAGCTGCTGCAGTTCCGACACCGGGATGCCGGGTTCGACCGACTTCTGCGCGAGCGCGGAAAACTGCATCGACACGGCCACCCCGGCGATCGCGCCGGCGGCGAGCAATCCTGCGCTTTTGAGTGTGGAGCCCATGGTGTGTGTCCCGCTAGATGCTGTAGGAAGGCGCCCGGTGACGCCGCCGTTTCAGTATAAACCCGATTGTCCAGTGCACTGCTGACGCGACAATCGGCGCCTGCAATGTTGCTCAACTGTTGCTCGCCTGCCCGAAACGGAGCAGTTGTGTATCGTAAAGTAAAAAATGGTTAAGACCTGACCACAGGAAACTTAAGCCCGCTAGAATCGCGCCCATCGCCCGGCAAGTGCCCGGCATCTTCATCCAAAACAATCCAATCGATATGCAGAAATTGATTCCATTGGCCTGCCTGCTGGGCGCAGCGAGCGCGTATGGGCAGACGCCCCCGGCCGAGGCGCCCGCGCCTCTCAGCACCGAAGCCGGCAAGGTCGTCCCCGCCGTCACCGTGCAGGGCAGCCGCGCCAACGACATCCAGACCCGCCAGCTCTCCACCGCCGCCAAGATGGTGTTCGGACGCGAGGAGCTCGACCGCAATGGCGACAGCAGCGTGGGCGAAATCCTGAAGCGCCTGCCCGGCGTGACCATGGGCGGGCCGCCGGGACGGGGCGGCGGCGGGGTGCGCATGCGCGGCCTTGGCAACGGCTACACCCAGATGCTGGTCAACGATTTCGACGGCGACGGCCGGGCCGAGCTGATGATGAAGACCGCGCCGGGCACCAAAACCACCAACTACAACGCCGACGGCA
>JBKHWY010000041.1:0-12243 GCA_046566285.1 Gammaproteobacteria bacterium
CACTGGCATTGAAGGCACTATGCTGAACGTCGGGCACAGCGCGCTGGCCGACCGTGGCATCGATGCGGAGATCGCCATCATGGTCAGCAATCAACCTCGACGATACGCCGTGGAATGCAAGTCCGCCGTGGATCGCCGCGCCCAGGCTCACCGCATACGAGAGCAACTGCACAAGGTTTCCGGCCCGAGTCTGCTGATTGCGCCGTACATCAGTCGAGAGATCGCCCGCTACTGCCGAGAAATCGATCTGCAGTTCATCGACACACATGGCAACGCATTTCTCAATGGTCCAGGCCTGTTTGTCTACACTAGCGGTGAACTGCAAGAAACCGGCATGAAGCCGGCTCGAGCGGTGGCCGGGATTACCAGTCCGGTCGGGTTACGCGTGGCCTTCGGCTTGTTGTGCAGGCCGGATCTGGTGAAGGCATCCTATCGTGAGATTGCCGGCGCGACCGGCGTATCGTTGGGCGCGGTGGGCAGCGCACTGAACGATCTGGAACGCAGGGGGCACCTGATCGACGCAGGCACGTCCCGGCACCGGCAGCTGCTCGCGCCCCAAAGGTTGCTCGACGAATGGGCGCTCAATTACCCCATCCGGTTGAAACCGAAGCTCAATTCACAGCGCTTCAGCATTCCTAACCAGGATTGGTGGGTGCACGAACAGCTGGAAGGGGTGGATGCCGTATGGGGCGGCGAGGTTGCGGCCGAGCGCGTGACCCAATACCTCAAGCCAGCAACCCAGACGCTCTATGTGGACGCATCGGCGCGCAGCGCGTGCCTCAAGAAGCTGGTCATGACTCACCGCGCGAAGCCCGATCCTCACGGCTCGCTGGAAATCCTCGACAAGTTCTGGGGGCACGACATGGTCCAGCAGCCGGGGATCGCACCAGCCGTCCTGGTGTACGCAGACTTGCTGGCCTTGCTCGACCCACGCGCAAGTGAAACCGCAGAGCTGATACGCAAGGCCTGGCTCAATGATTCGCTCGATCGTTCCTGACCGCCCGCTGGACCCGACGCTCCTGCACATCCTGCGGGCGCTGGACGAGGAAGCTCGCGCTGTCGGGATCGACACCATGCTGATCGGCGCTACCGCACGCGATATCCTGTTGACCCATGTATTCGGCTTGCCGACCGGACGCGCTACGCGCGACGTCGATTTTGCCGTTGGGGTGGAAAGCTGGCCCCACTTCGAGCACCTGAAGCAACGCCTGTCGGCCAAGCGAGGGTTCACGGCCAGCGAAACATCAGCACAGCGGCTCTACTACCACAATGGCCCGGGCGACCACGGCTACCCGCTGGACCTAGTGCCGTTCGGCGCCCTTGCAACGGATGCGGGCACAATCGCCTGGCCTCCTGACATGGCTATTGTCATGAGCGTTGTTGGGTACCAGGATGTATTTGCCGCGTCCGAACAGGTGCAGTGTGCCCCGGACCTCATCAGTCGGGTCGCTTCGCTACCCGGGCTGGCGGTCCTTAAGCTGATTGCCTGGTCGGACCGTGGAGCGGAAACCCAAAAGGATGCGCAGGACCTGTATCACCTGATGGCCCACTACGGCGACGCAGGGAACGGCGAGCGCCTCTACGAGAGCGAATACGCCATCCTGGAAGCGGCAGGCTATGATCCGGATTTGGCCGCCGCCTGTTTGCTGGGGAGAGACGTCGCCCGACTGGTGACCCACGAAACCCGGCGCATGCTCTGCCAGATTATCGACACCCGTCGCGATCGATTGACCCTTGCGATGCGCAGCTCGACCAGGCTTCTCGCCGACGCATACGAACGAGTCGGCGCACGGTTGGACCAGTTCCGGACCGGCCTATCTACGGATGCGGAGCCCCACGCCTGAGGTGCGTAACGCCGGGTTGTTCAGCACGACGAGAGCATTGGCCCATGGTAACTGTCAGTCAATTTTGCCGTTCCGAATGTTAAAATTGCGATATCAGAAAGCCATGTGGCCCAGCGCCGCGCCAAGGAGATTTCAATCCGCATCGCTCCCCTTCCCCTTTCGCGCGCTGGCGCCGCTGCCATCGCCGCGCTCGCCCTGTTGACCTCGCCCCTGGCAACGGCCGACGAATTCGACTGGCTGTACTTCCCCATGTATGTGGGCGACACCGCGCACGCGGTACACCTCAAGAGCCTGACGTTCCGTCCCGACGGCCTGCTGGCCGCAGCCACGCGCTATCCGCGCACGTCCGACGACTGGACCGGGCCCGAATCCAAGGCCGGCTGGTACAACTACGATGAACGCCTGATCGACTGCGAGACCGGCTACTTCGTCGAGACGGCCAGTTCGCTGCTCGACCACGACAACAACAAATTGACCAGCCGCGCCGGCACGCGCGAGGAACAGGTCAAGCGCCTCGAAGCCCAGCTACAGAAGCGGCAAAAGTGGCCGAACAATGGCGACGTGTTCCTCGCCTGTGCAGCGGCGTCGGACAGCGCTTTCAAGCGCCAGCGCGCCGCCGCAGCGGCCAAGGTGCAGCCGTTGTTCTCCGACCGTTCCATCATCGAGGTCCTCGGCGCCGATACCGAAGCCTTGGGTCAGCTGCGCCAGATGCGCTACGACTTCAGCCGCATCGCCAAAAAGCCCGCTGCGCCGGCGGCGGAGCTGTTCGATGACATGCGCGCGCAATACACCGCCTGGCGCAAGCGCTTCAACGTCGGCTACATTGCCGCCCTCCCCGATCCGGCCGCTGACGCTGCGGCGCTGGCCAAGGCACACAGCGCGATCGAGGAGACGGGCGCACGCAACGTGACCATCGAGCGTATCCGTGGCCCGGTGATCGATTTCACCTATCCGAGCGAGCGCCTGGCGCTGCAGGGAACCGATGGGTTGGACACCTCCCGCATCGACTGCGCAGCGAGGATCGCCGTCCCGATCGCGCAGCGGACACGGAAGGGCCAGCAGCTGGGCGGAACCGTACCGCTCAAGGTGAAAGCCGTGCTGCCAGAGATCGAGCAGGCCTACGGGGAGCAAGACGAGGGCGGGATGGACGCAACGGCCGCCAACCTGTGCAGCCTGGTGGCCAGCGTGCGCAGCGGTCGCACGGGCGAAGCGTCCGAGAACGCCCCCCTGCCGTACGGCTTGACGCCGGACGCGCTGGCCGCCCAGCCCACGCCGGAAGCGATGCTGCTGGCGATTCGCGCCGCAAGCCGCAAGGCGCACTGAAGTCACTTCGAGCCTGCGCCCTCCTGTTCCCCGCTCAATACTGATCCATGAACCTGTTACGTCCCAAGCCCCTGCCGCTGCTCGTCGCCGCCGCGCTGTTTCAAACTCCACTGGCCGCCCTGGCCGAACGCGTGTGCGAGCTGGGCGACGCGCGCCAGCGCTCCGCCATTTCCGAACTCTGCCCCATGAAAGGCGGCCTGGCACGCATCCAGATCGCCGGCCAGTGGGGTTTTGTAGACAGCAGCGGCAAGCTGGCGATCGCGCCGCAGTTCGATGCGGTGAACGATTTCGCCGAAGGTCTGGCGGCGGCGCAGTTCGACGACAAGTGGGGCTTCATCGACCGCCAGGGCCAGTGGGTGGTCAAGCCGACGCTGGAAGAACTGGACAGCCTGTCGAACGGCCTGGCGCGCGCCCAGCTGAACGGCACGGATGGCTATATCGATGCGCGCGGCACCTGGGTCATCCCGCCGCAGTACTACGTGGCCGGCAGCTTCTCGCCCAGCGTGGCCGTGGTCGAGCAACCGGACCACACCTATCTGCTGATCGACCGCACCGGCCGCGTGGTCAAGCGCTTCGCGCCCGAGGTCCGGTTGAATAACGCCCTGAGCCGCACCGGCCTGTTTGCCGCAACGTTCACCGTGCCGGCCATGCTGGCGCATGTGGACGGGCGCCGCCTGCCCTTTCCGGCCGATGCCACCGAATATACCGACGGCGTGTTCATCGCCTCACGCAAGCTCCAGCGCGGCGACGAAGAGGTGGATGCGGTCGGGCTGATGGACACGGCCGGCAAGTGGATCGTGCCGGCGCAGTTTGCCAGCGTGGAGACCTTTCACGACAAGCTGGCCGTGGCCGCTCCGCTGCCGGACCAGACGGCGCGCACGCGCTATGGCCTCATCGACAAAACCGGCAGTTTCGTCGTCAAGCCCGTGTACCTGCGCTTGATCCGGCACGACCATGGCTACGAGGGGACGCGGGCCGATGGCAAGGACACGCTGGATGTGCTGGACGCGCGCGGCAAGCTGCTGTCCGCTGCCGACTGCACGGAGGTGAACACCATCGCGACAGCCGGCACGTTGACCGCGCTGTCGGGCTGCGCCAAGACCTGGCTCGTGCATCGCGAGCATGGCCTCGTCAAGCGCCTCGACGGCGAGTGGCAGGCCGACATGCGGGCGAACCATCTCCTGCTCACCCGCAAAGGCGAGGTCGGGGACGAGGACGAGATCAGCGACTTTGGCATCTACGACAGCCAGGGCAAGCAGATTGCAGGCCGCATCCCAGGCCATCCCTTCTTCGGCCAGCCCTTGCGCGAAGTCAGCCTCGTGCCCAACCACGGCATGGCCGCCAGCCCGGACCAGCGCCTGCCGCTGGCTATCTTCGGCAATTACCGCAGCGAGATCGTAGGTTTTCTGGGTCTTGATGGCCAGCTGGTCACACGTCCGGACTGGGTGTACGACAGCGCCGTGGCTTACTACGGCGGCATATTGGGCCAGGACGCGGAAGGCCCGTTGGTGATGAAAAGCGCGAAGGGATTTGGCGCCGTCGATGTGCAGGGCAACTGGCTCGTGCCGCCCACATACGACGAGCTGGGGCAGTTCCGCCACGGACTGGCCTTCGCCCGTACCAGCGACGGCGCACGCGTGATCGTGGATGCGGCGGGCAAAGCCTATCCCCTTCCCGCCAACATCTACCGCCTGACCCGCACCGGCCCTTTGCAGCTGACCGGCGAAACCGAGGAGGGTGAAGTCACGTTCGACCTCAAGACCGGCACCTCCACTGCCGTGCCGGCGGATAAGGACGGTGATTCGCTCCTGACGGGCGAGACCGTCGAGGGCCTCACGCCTACGAAGAAAGGCGAGAAATGGGGCCTGGTCAATGCAAGCAAAGCCTGGGTCCTGGCCCCGTCACTGGCGAACGAACCCAAGCCGCTGATGCACAAGGAGCGCCTGATCGGATGGCTGGTTGACAGCGCGGCCAATGACGCGTGGATCCACGTCGGGCGCATCGGCCTGCTCGATGCACAAGGGCGGGAACTGATCAAGCCGAGATTCACCGAGCTGAAAGTGGATGAGGCATCGGGCCAGCTGGTGGGCCAGGAGGACGGCTACCTGCACAGCGTGCTGGGCACGGATGGCAAGACTGTCCTGGCGCCGGTGGACGGCAGCTACACGGGCCTGGGCGATGGCTGGTTCAAGGTAGAGATGAACGAGCTGCACGGCCTGGTCGATGAGCGCGGCGAATGGGTGGTCAAGCCGGGCCGGGTCGATCACCAGCTCGACTCGCAGTATGCGCCCAATGCACGGCCCTACACCATCGTTGGCGAAGGCGCGCAGCGCCAGCTGATCGACTTCTCCGGCCGGGTATCGACCCGCAGCGCGCCGCTTGAGCTGAAGGTGGATGAACCGTCCCAGTGGTGGTGGAGCGAGAAAGCCAGCGATGACGAGCAGGTCGTGTTCTACAGCTTCAACTTCAAGGAACGCGTTCGTCTGCACGGCAGGACCGACGAGAGCGGATTCTCCGAAGGCGTGATCGCGTTCCAGTCGTCCGACCCAAGGCACGGTGGCAAGGCCGCGCTGATGGATGACCATGGCAAGCTCCTTGGCGTGTACCCCTACGATCACATCGGCGCGATGAAGGGGGGTATGGCGATGGTAGACCAGGCCATCGCGCCCAAGGCCGCCGGCAAAAAGCAGGCCGCCGCCGAACCGGTCAAGCGCTACGGCTTCCTCAACCGCGCCGGCAAGCTGGCCGTGCCGCTGGCGTTCGAAGGCGCCGCCGATTTTTCGGAACAGCGCGCGACCGTCATCATCCCGAGCGGGCTGGCGATGATCGACGACAGCGGAAAGCTCCTGCTGCAAGGCGCCTGGCTCTGCGGCCGCACGCCGGTGCTGATGGACGGCCAGAAGAAAGTGGTGTGGCCGGAGGAAGCGCGCGCGGTCACCAGCTGCAAGCGCTAACGGTGGCCAAGGAGGCACGCCAAGGGTCATCGCCTCTGCAATTCGAGGCAGCAGGCTTGGACTGCTGCCCTGGCGCTATTGTTCCTTGACCACGGTTTGGTATTTCATCCGTCCGTTGACGCGTTTTCCCTTCTTGACCTCCACGCGGTTCGGTGACAGCGTAATCGTCTCCATGGAATAGACTTGAGTGAGCCGGCCATCAATGTAGCGGTAACGGGCTTCGAGTTCGTGGCAACACCCTCCGTTCGCATACGACGTGATGGTGTGGTCCGCGTTGAGTTTCACAAGGCTCAACTTGGACAAGGTTGGCTCGAGCACAAACCGGCGGGTGCCCGGGTTGTACAGGTAGTAGTTGAAGCGGTCATTCGGCGAGGCCATGTCCATGGCAAGCGCGATATCGGGCTCGCCGTCGAAGTTTGCGTCGACCATCCTGACCATCTGATCGGGAAGTCCGTGAACAGCGCCGCCATCGAGCCGTGTGAATTCCTGCCGCAGTTTCCCAGTACGGCGATCATGGATGCGCAAGCCGGACACCTGCAACTGCGAATACGGAAGGACTTCCACTCGCGCCGAGAAGCGATACAATTTTGTGCCTGCGCGCTGGGCAACCCAGTGAGGTCCGACAGGATCGAGTTCTCCGTCATCCGCTCCGTTCTGCGCAAACGCGCATGAGCAGGTCAGCGCCAGGCATGCCAGCATATTCAACCGCATTGCGTGCTCCATGACTGCGTCGTCCACAAAAACCTAATCGTCCGAGAACTTCATGGATAGTAGCAAAACCAGACTCGTGTACTCCACCGAAACCGGCCGCATCTGCCCCGATTGCGGAAAGCCGGCGGCGCAGTGCGCATGCCGGCAAAACGCCCGCACGGCTGTGCTCGGGGATGGCATCGTGCGCGTGTCGCGCCAGACCAAGGGGCGCGGTGGCAAGACGGTCACCCTGGTCAAGGGCCTGGCGCTCGACGCCATGGCGCTGGCGATGCTGGGCAAGCAGCTGCGGGCCGCCTGCGGCAGCGGCGGCACCGTGAAGGATGGCGTGATCGAAGTGCAGGGCGATCACGCGGAACTGCTGCTCAAGGCACTGGAGAAACAGGGCTACAAGCCCAAGCTTTCCGGCTGAGCTCGCCGCCATGGCAGAATGGGGACCGTTCACTCATGAGCCCCCATCAATGCTGCGTGCCGCCGACTTTGTGTTCCGCCCGTTTGTGCCCGACGATGCGCCGGGATTTGTCGATGCCGTGCTGGAATCGACTCCGGCCCTGTCGCAGTGGATGCCGTGGGCACACGAACAGTATGCAATGGCGGATGCGCTGGGTTGGATCGACTGGTGCCAGCAGGGCTGGACCGAGCGCGGCACCTTTGAGTTCGGAATCTTCGATGCCGCCTCCAACACCTTTGTGGGTGGCTGTGGCCTGAATCAGTTCAATACGCTGCACGGCTACTGCAACCTGGGCTACTGGGTGCGCCAGTCGTACCAGCGCCGTGGCGCGGCCACGGCCGCCATCGGAGCCTTGTCCAGATTCGCCTTCGCGGAGCTTGGACTGGGTCGTGTCGAGATCGTGGTGGCCTTGGGCAACGCCGCCAGTCTGGGCGTGGCGCGCAAGGCCGGCGCAATCGAGGAAGGCATCGCTCGCAATCGCCTGAAGTTCGGCGATCGCTTCATGGACGCGCATGTGCTGTCGCTGGTGCGGCCGATGGTGGGGCTTGCCAATCCGCCAAGTGACGCACCATACTGACGGGTCCGCCGACTTCGCCCCTGCCATGATCTACGCCGTGCTATCCCTGCTGTGTTCGTTCCTGACGATCCTGCTCTTGTGGCTGATGCTGCCGCTGTTCGTCCTGCCGCCGCTCGGGATATTTTTTGCTTTCAAGTTCTATCGGCACCGGATCAGGCACAAGCCGGGACGGATGATGCTCGCGCGCTTGCTGGCCCTCGCGCTTGCGGGCATCGCGGTCGCCAGCTTCGTCACCGCCGCGCAGCTGATCTCGACGGGCTATCGCGCCTGACGGCTCAGCGATGCACTGGCTCAGGTGCTCGTCAGCCCGCCTTCAAAATGGGAATGCTTCGTCGCGCAATGATGGGCGGCCCGCCATGCTCGGTTTCGCTAATCCCCAGAATCGGCGTCAGCCAGTCGTCGCCGAACAATTCCGATGGATGCTGGGTTCGTTCGGAACCATTGCCGCAAGCCAGTTGGTCAACGGAACAGTATTTGTCGCACCCCCAGCAGATGCGCTCGGGATGCTGGGGATTCTCCGGGAATTTCTTGCTCATCGCTACCTCAACGGCCGTCCACCGGCCCGATGCAAGTAGCCATGCTACGCCCGCAAGGACGTGCAGAACCTTAATGTGGTTTAAGGTTTCTTGAGCCGCGCATGCGCCAACCCAGCAAGGCCAGGCCGGCGATTAGCAGTGCCCCGCTCGCAGGTTCAGGCACCGGCGCTGCGCTGGCGTAATCCACATACGCGCTGGAGAAGAAATAGCCGGTCACGGCGTCGGCTCCGCTGCGCAGCTCGCCGCTCAAGGTCAGCGATCTGCTGCCGGACCCTCTCAGGATTTCCTGGCGGTTGAAGGTCCAGTATCCGATCGACTGGTAGGGCTGCAAGTCGGCAAACATCGTCGCGATCGCGGAGACTTCATGGTTGCCCACGTTGCCGCCGGCGGTGAGGACGGCATCGGCCGAGAACAAGATGGCGGTGGCGCGCGTCAGCGAAAAGCTGGCCTTGTGGATGCCGTTCGCGAGAAACGTGGCCGGGGTGGGCGCGGACAGATTGGCGCTGCCGGCGGCAGACGCATCGACGCCCGCGGCGGAAGCATCGAGCGAGCCGAACGCATTGGCCAGGCTCAGCGCACCGGCACCAGCCTGGTCGCGGGTGATCTCCGATCCCGGCGCACGTTGGATCAGCTGGGTCTGGTAGAAGTGGGTGAAGCTGACCTCGGGCGTGACGCCATCGCTGGGATCGAGATCGATCAATTCGTAGCGAAAGCCTGTCAGCGCAGCGGATGCCGTCACGGTCTGGGCATGGGCGGCAGCGCTCGCCAGAACGGCTGCGCTCAGCAGCACCGCAGAACGCGGGCACATCAATTTTCGGAACATGAGGACCTCTCGAATGTATTGACACGGATGGGCGGTGGTCCAGCATACGCCTGATTCTTAGGTATTTGGCATTATTTCATCCCCGCGATTGCTAGAATGGCAGAGCTGTCTATTCGATCGAACGCTGTCGTTTTCACCTCAAGGCCATGGGCAACCGCACTTTTCTCTATACCACCGATACCCTTCCCAACCCAGCCGATCAAGATGCCGGGCGCCCAACCCTGCTGGCGGAAGTCGCAAGCGGCAACAACTGGCTGCCGCCCCTCTGGCTCGTCTTGCTGAGCCCCAGCGTCGCGGGCCCGGCGCAGGATGCGCAGCAGGTCTTTCTGCCGTCCGTCTGCGGTGGGATCTACGCACCGCGCGCACTGGCCGAGGAGCGTATGTTCGCCCTGCTGGATTTTCTGACCACCCACCCCCTGCTGGCCGACCCCGACGATTTCGCCGAGCAGGTGGAGCAGCTGCGCACCCAGCTGGCCGAGGTCGAAGGCGCGGCGTACTGCGCGGACCTGAACGAGTGGTACGCGCTCAGCGACGGTGGTCTCAGTCCGGACGCATGGCTGGATGGCTTTGCCCAGGACTGCGCCAATCGCTGGGAACAGGCGCAGGCCGCCATGGCGGAAGGCGACCATGCCGCGATCAACACCCTGTATGAATTCGACCCGACGGATGCAGCCGACTCGCTCGGTTTCCAATGCTGGAATCTGGACGACGATAGCGACGCGTCCGACGACGTGGACACCTACCTCGGCGAAGGGCTGGAACGGTTCGAACAGGACGGCAAGATCGGTCTGCGCCAGGTGGACGGACTGGCCACGGTGCTGGCACCGGTGCTCGATGACGTGTGGGAGTTCTGCGAAGGCTTCGCCATTGGCCAGGTGGACGGGCAGTTCGGCTACCTGGACGCTACGGGTCAGTGGCTGGCGCCACCGTCGTTCGACGGCGCGTGGGACTTCTGCTGTGGGATGGCGATGGTCGAACGCGGCGGCCTGCTGGGCTATATCGACAGCACGGGCGCGCTGGCGGTACCGCCCCGGTTTCTGGGCGAATCGGAAGCCTTCAACGCCCACGGTACCGCATGCGTGCAGGCGGCCGGCGGCTTCGGCGTGATCGACCGTCGCGGCGAATTTGTCATCGCGCCCACCCATGCCAGCGTGGTCTGGCATGAGGAACTGAAGGCATGGGAATGCCGTGCGGGTGAAGACGGGTGCGACGTCTTCCACGCGAGTGGCACGCCCTGGTTCAGCGGCCCGTTCGGCGGCATTCACAGCCCGGGCGAAAATGGCGACGCCGTGGTCACGCGCGCTGGCCGCTACGGTACGATCCAACCCAACGGGCAGCCGGGCATCGCGCTGGAGTACGACGACATCGAACTGCTGACTCTCGAGGCGCCCGACGAGACTGGCGCCAGCCGGAGCGTGTACACGGTAAGCGCATCGAACGGACAGGGACAGGTGACAGGCGCATGCCGGGGCGACGGCGCCCTGCTCGTTCCCCTGCAATTCGACCTGGTCGGCCCGCTCGCGCAGATGGGCGATCAGGGGTCGCTGCGCCCTCTTCCGGCCTACATCGTGAGCACGGAAGACGCCGAGGGCGTAGGCGTGTGGTCGCTCGAAGCGAATGGCCTGATCCTGCCTTGCGAGTTCGATCTCGTGCAGGGCTTTTTTGTTGCGGAGACGCCGTACTTCCTCGTCCAGGCCATGTCGGGCGGCTGGTCGATTGCGGACCAGCGCGGGCGCTTCGTCAACGAGCAGCCATTCGACTGGATCGCCCAGGCGATGCCCGACGACCCCGATGAATGGATCGTCATTCTCGCCACCCGGGATATCGACAAGGCCTGGTCGGCCGGCGAAGCGGCAGTGTGCGGGCGCGATGGCGCCTGCTGGCTGTTGCACCAGGACGGACGCTGCGAAGCCGAGTTGACCTACCTGATGCGCCGGGTGCACGCCGCAGCGCCGATCGTCGCCGCCAGATCGGTGTTCTCGCGCGTCTTCAATCGGGGCGACGCCAACGTCATCGAAGGGGTCGGCGATCCGGACGCCTGCCTGCGGCTGGGCGAAATCTACGCCAACGGCGAAGGGGTCGAGATCGACGAAGTGCAGGCAAGCCGCTGGTTTGCCACCGCCGCCGCAGGCGGCAACAGCACGGCCCAGCTCCTGTACGCATCGCGCCTGGTGTATGGCCCCGGCTGCGAACCCGACGAACACGCTGCCAGGCAGTGGCTCGAACCGCTGGCCGACGAGGACAACCGCGCCGCCAACCTGCTGGCCGTGGTGCTGGCCTGGCGCCTGGGCAAGGACTGCGACCCCGCGCGTGCACGCGCGCTCTTCATGCGGGTGGCCGGCAGCGACCAGTACGGCCTGCAGAGCGCGCAGTACTACGCCGGGTACTGCTGGCGCCACGGCGTCGGCGGCCCGGCCGACCAGGAGCAGGCGCTGAAGTACTTCGAGCTGGCCACGACGAAAACGCCGTACCGCGACGGTCCGCATCTGGACGCATGCCAGGAAGCGGCCGAGATCTATTGCGAACAGGCGGCGGCCGCGCAGGCAGCGGGCCGGCGCAAGGAGCACACCCGCGCACTCAAGCGCGCGACGCACTTCCTGCGCCAGTTGCAGAACGACGAGGACTACTTTGATGCGGCGCGCGAACTGCGCGAACGCTACGGGCTCGGAAAAAGCTAGGCCCTGCGCATATCGAATCCGGTATCGAAAACGGGGCAATTGTCATTGGAATGGCTATCCGGAAGGGGCTACCATCGCAGCACCCCTTCCTTCCGGACCCTAAAAATGAAGCGACTGTTTTCCGCCCTGTGCCTGGCCGCCAGCGCGCCCCTGTGCCTGGCCGCCGCCCCCGTCAAGATCACCATCGACACCCAGCAAGTCAAAGGGCCGATGACGCCGATCTGGGCTTGGTTTGGCTACGACGAACCGAACTACACCACCGCCCCCAACGGCAAGCGCCTGCTGAGCGACATCGCCGCGCTCAGCCCCGTGCCCGTGTACGTCCGTGCGCACAACCTGATGAGTTCGG
>JBKHWY010000041.1:12253-15801 GCA_046566285.1 Gammaproteobacteria bacterium
CTCGACCGGCATGTACAGCGAGGACAAGGACGGCAACCCCATCTACAACTGGACCATCGTCGACAAGATCTTCGACACCTACATCGAACGCGGCATGAAGCCGCTGGCGCAGATCGGCTTCATGCCCGAAGCCCTGTCGCAAAAGCCCCAGCCCTACCAGCACCAATGGAAGCCGGGCGTGCCGTACGAGCAGATCATGACCGGCTGGGCCACGCCGCCGAAGGACTACGACAAGTGGTCCGAGCTGGTCTACCAATGGGTGCGCCACTGCGTGGAGCGCTACGGCCAGGCCGAAGTGGAAAGCTGGTATTGGGAAGTGTGGAACGAGCCGGACGGCTTCTACCTGATCGCGCCGGACACCAAGCGCGAGTACTTCAAGATGTATGACTACGCCTCCGCCGCCGTCAAGCGCGCGCTGCCTACCGCGCGCATGGGCGGGCCGCACACCGCGGTCGCTGGCCCGTTCATGGACGAATTCCTGCAGCACGTGCTGCATGAGAAGAACTACGCCACCGGCCAGACCGGCGCCGCGCTCGACTTCGTCGCCTGGCATGCCAAGGGTGCGCCGAAGGTCGTCAACGGCATCGTCCAGATGGGCATGAACACCCACTTCCGCAATCTCGACCGGGGCTTTGCCATGGTCGAGAAGTATCCCGAGCTGAAGGGCAAACCCGTCATCATCGGCGAGTCCGACCCCGAAGGCTGCGCCGCCTGCGGCATGCAGACCAATCCGGAGAACGCCTACCGCAACGGCACGCTGTACGCCAGCTACACGGCCGCCTCGATCGCGCGCGAGTACGACCTGGCGGCCAGCCACGGTGTGAACCTGATCGGCGCCGTCAACTGGTCGTTCGAGTTCGAGGACCAGCCATGGTTCGCCGGCTTTCGCGACCTGGCCACGAATGGCGTGAACAAGCCGGTGCTGAACGTGTTCCGCATGCTTGGCATGATGGGCGGCGAGCGCGTGGCCGTGAGCGGTGACCTGGCCTACGACGCGGCCAAGATCCTGGCCGACGGCGTACGCGGCGAGCGCACCGACATCAATGCTCTGGCCAGCAAGGACGCGAAGAAGAAGCAGGTCAGCGTGCTGGTGTGGAACTACCACGACGATGACAAGATCGACGCCGGCGCCCCGGTGGAGCTGGCGGTTGGCGGCTTGACTGCCAAGCAGGTCACCCTGCGCCACTACCGCATCGACCAGGAACACAGCAATTCGTACGCGGCGTGGAAGAAGATGGGTTCGCCTGCGCAGCCGAGCGCGGAGCAGATTGCGGCCTTGACCCGCGCGAGCGAGCTGGCGCAGCTGGGTGGGGCGCAGAAGATCACCGTGCGCAATGGCCGGGCGATCGTCAAGATGCAGTTGCCTCGGCAGGCGGTGTCGTTGGTGACGCTCAGCTACTGAGCGGTGCTGTCCCCGGAATGCTCGTCATTGGCCTGCTACGCACTTTCTGGAGTGCTGACGCAGCCGGTGCCAATGCATTCCGGCGTCACCCGACACTGGCAAGGGCCCGGCGAGCGAGAATCCAGAACTTGCCGGTTTCATCGCGCGCGGCTGCGCCTGACATGATCGCCGCCCACAGGTCTGCCGGGATCGCATCCTGACCAATAGTCCTTGCATGCTCTTCCAGACTGGCCTGGAACTTTTGATGAGTCTCGGCTCGTTCTTCTAGCGAGTGCTTGGCCCACTGCCAGCCTTTGTCGTTGTACATCGCCAGGTGCTCGAGATCGTCGGCGAGCGCTTTCAGGGCGCTTGGTAACTCATTGGTCATTGTGGCCCGCTTGTAAGTGATACCGCTGCAAGGAAATCTGCGGTTTGCATGAATTGGGTCAGCGGCTCCGTGCCGCCCGCTCACTTTCGATTACGTTCGAAGCAATCGCCCGAGCAACCGAACTGGCTAGCGTAGCTCCTGCTTTTCGGCAGGGGGTTTATGCCCAGCTCTGTCCCACATGACGCGGGCGGAATTGGTTGCCGAAGCGGCGACAACTGCGAGAAGGAGAACCAAATGGAAGATGAGCACCACCACGCCGACTCCCTCCAACCAGAGCCGCATGTTTGCCCCCAACATAAACCTTAGCGAATGAACTGGGCCAAGCTTTCGCCGTCGCGCACAGCCCGATACGCGTTTCGACCACCGAAGCCATAGCGAAAAGCACCCCTCAAAGAGACGTGACGAGTTTGCCCAAAATGCGTAGGCGAACGCCATCAGAAGCAAGGCCAGCACGATCCAATCACGAAAATCGGAGGGCCCGGTATAGATGCGCGCCCCAGAGAACATCGCAAATGCCAGCAGCACTATTTGCGACGTCAGGTTCCGGAGGAAGTCAAGATAGTGCGCGCGGCAGTCAGCGAGCAAGCGCGATAGTGAGCGTGCTCTTTTATGCGTTTTCATATTCTCGTCTTTGGTTCGATTCAAGACACAGCGGGGGATAGAAGGTGTTTGCCGGAACTGGCACGCGCAGTTTCCCTTCCCAGATTCCGGCGCGTCCACAGTGCGGGTACGAGCAGGTGCACGGGATCCAATCTCCGGCCGACCTTCTCGGTTCTAAATAACGCCACACGCCATGCGTGCGCCGCCGCCGCCCAGCGGTTGCGGGTGATCCGAATGGTTTTCGCCACCAGCGTGGATCATCAGGGATTTGTCTTTGAGCTCAGCGAGCTTCAGCCGCGGCGCCAGCACGGGTAAGGTTGCATCCCCTTGCGCGTCAACGATCAATGCCGGCAAGTCACCGCGGTGGCCGGTACCCCAAGGCAGGCCGTGTGTCTTAGTATTCTCCGGGTCGTAGTGGCCACCTGCGGAGATGGCAGCCTCCGTCTTGCCGTCCTTTTGCCCGGGCGCGCAGCTTCCCTTCTCATGCACGTGGAACCCGTGAACACCTGGTGCCAGTCCCTTTAACGCAGGCGTGAACACGACGCCATATTGCGTTTCCTGGATGGTCACAGTGCCAAGAGTAGCGCCGACGCCACTGGCGGAAACGGCGTTGATGACAACCGGGGGTATCGCATTTTCGGCGGCAGTAGCAAGGCCACAGCTGAGCACGACGATCACCGACGCGCACACAAATTTAAGTTCCATGAGGTCTCCTGTTTAAAAGTTAAACATATCAGGAAAACAACTCTTCGGGGCAGTGGTGAACGGTTGGCGTTTCGTTTTAGCCACGGGATGACGATGCTTTATTCAGCTAGCTCGTCCGCTTCTGCCACGGAAGAGAAGCGCAGTCCGGCACCATAAACCGGTATCCAGTGTGTATGTGATTGATGGCGGTTGACCCGGTGATGGGTACCCGCGCCCGCGACACGAACGTCATGTTTTCGCTGTCGGGCAAAGCAGCGCGGGACCCGTTCGAGAGCATTAGGTAAGACAAAAGGAATGGGTGCACCGCTGGGAACGGTGTTCCGGTGCGGAATCGAGATAGTGGCAGTATTTGCTGACCGCTGCACACGTAACACGGCACTAAGCTTTCTCGTCGGTGGAGCCTGTCAGGATTTTTGTGTGCGGGGCCGTTTTGTTAAGGCTTAGTGGATCGCGTTAGTGAACCGCTCTCCAAAC
>JBKHWY010000042.1:0-3142 GCA_046566285.1 Gammaproteobacteria bacterium
GCCGCCGTGCAGATGGAATATCACCGGGCATCCGGCGGCGCGTGCCAGCATGATGAAGGCGGCCTTGCGCCAGAAGCTGACCCCCGAGGCCACGTGCACGTGTAACAAGGCGACCCTGCCGCGCGCGAGCAGCACGGCAAATTCGGCCAGCGCCGCAACCGCGCGCACGGCCTTGCTGGCGGCGCCCTTGTGCGTTTGTGTGGCGATGAAGCGGCACCGGCCTCCGGTTTCGTAGCCGTGCTCGAGCAGGGTGCGGATGACGCTCGCCATCCCGCCCTTCGCCAGTGGCGAAGGGCCAATCATGACAACTTGTTTCATTGTGGAGTTCCGGCAGGTTCAGGCTGGGCCGCGCCGAGATAGCGCGACAGGTCAAGGTGTTGCAACAGCAGCTGGTGCTTGCCCGACACCGAACGCTTGATGTTGTCGACCCGCACGATTTCCACCTGCAGTCCGCCCTGCGTCTTGGCATGGATGCCGGCAGCCAAGGCGCTGCGGGCGCGCTCGGGCAACTCTTGCGCACAGAGCACCTTGAGGCGTGCCCGCCCTGGCTCGGATTGCTCAAACTGCATGCGCTCGGCGCTGGCCAGCTCCTCGAAATGCGCCGCGCCGATGGTGCACACCGACACCAGGCGATGATCGGCGCACACCAGGAATTCCTGCAGGCGGCCTTCGATGCGCTCGACCACCTGGAAACCCGGGCGGCTGGAATTGGGGGACGCGCTCCACATGGCCAGGTCGCCGGTCCGGTAGCGGATCAAGGGCATGACCCGGTTGTCGAAGCCCGTGGCAACGATTTCACCGAGCACGCCCGGCGTGCTGACGAGCCGGCCATCGAGCCCGACCAACTCGACCCGGCCGTACAGGGGCCAGAAGAAATAGCGCCCGTCGTCGGGCAGGGAAATCGCCTTGACGGCGCGTTCGGAGTGGCCGTAGTCGAGCAGCACCGGGCAGCCGAACACTTCGCGCATCAGTTCGACCTGGTAATCGTAGACATTCTCCGAAAACAGTTGGATGGCACGGATACGCGCGCTGATGTCAGGCGCGGGATGGGCACGCAACCACAGCGCCAACGGTGTCAGGGCCGATGGAAAGGCATGGATGAAGCTGGGTTTCCAGCTCCGGATCGCCTCCAGGTAGCGCGCCATGAACCGCGGCTCCAGGTGGTCGGACGACAGGTGCAGGTAGCGCTTGATGGGATCGAACATCCACAACGGCCCGCCGGGCTTGTCGGCACCCGGCACCGTGCGGCCGCGCAGCGCCAGGATGGTGTCGCGCGGGCCGATGCCGGCGATGCGATCGAAGGTGCTGTTGTACGCAAAGTCCTTCGAACGCGATACGTATTTTTCCAGATGCAACTTCATCGGCACCGAGGTGGAGCCGCCGGTATAAGCCAGCAAGTGCGTCTCGGGCGGCATGCGGCCGGACAGGTAGCGCGCCGGATCAGCCTTGATGTCCTGCTTGGACAGCAAGGGAAAGCAGCTCAGCAATTCCAGCGCCGGGACGTCGCGCCGGGACGCCTCGCGCAAGTGGGCATAGGCTGGCACCGTCTCGGCCGCCCAGCGCAAGGTGGCCAGCAGTTTCTGCTCGGCGCGCTCCTGCACCCAGGCCGTATCCGCGGAACGTTCGATCTCGCCCATGAATTCCTGGTACTTGGCGCCGTAGCGCAGACGCGTGGGGGTGAGCGCGTACGCGCGCCCCAGTGAGCTTTTCACCCACTGTGGGGCCCCGGTGTACAGCTTCAGGAAGGGATGAATGATGTCTTCGATCGGCATGCTGGCGTGCTGTCCTTTACAACAAACTGGACCAGACCGCTTCGTAGCGCTCCACCATGCGCACCAGGTCGAAGCGCTCGCTCACCGTGGACAGGGCGCCCTGGCGCAGACGCGCTCGGGTCGCCGGGGCCGCTACCTGGCCGAGGGCGGCCGTGAGCGCGCCGATGTCGGCGGCCGGGTACAGCAAGCCGTTGACGCCGTCCTCGACCTGCTCGCGCATGCCGCCCACCGCGCTGGCTACCAGGGGTTTGCCCAGCGCCATGTACTCGAGGGTGGCGATCGGGAACGTTTCCGCGTGCGAGGTCAGCGCCATCACGTCGCACATGGCGATCCACGGCCGCACGTCCTGCTGGAAGCCGGCCAGGATCACCGCCGACTGCAGGCCGTGCTGGGCGATGCGCTGTTCGATCTGCGGCCGCATCAGGCCGTCGCCGACCAGCAGCACGCGCGCGGCCACGCCCTCGGCGCGCAGGCGCGCCAGCGCATCGACCAAATCCACCTGGCGCTTTTCCTCGCGAAACACCGCGCACAGGCCAATCAGCAGATCGTCCGCCGGCACGCCATGGCGCTGGCGCAGCGCGACAGCCTCGTCCTGCACCGCGGCCGGGTCGAAGCGGCGCAGGTCGATGCCGTTATGGATCACTTCGCTGCGGCGCGGGACAATGCCCAGCTGGGCGAAAAAATCGCGCTGCAGCGCGCTGACGAAGACCACGCAGGCGGCGCGCCGGTAGAACTGGCGATACACCAGGAAGCGCAGGCGGTCGGCACGGCTGCGCTGGACGTGCTCCATGCTGTGGCAGATGAAGGCCAGTTTGCCCTGGCGCGCCAGCGCGCGCGCAAGCGTGGCGAACATCAGGGAATATTGGCTGGTGGCGATCACCAAATCAGCTTCGAAGCGGCGGATCAGGCCGCGCAAGCGGCCCAGTGCCGCACGGTCGAGTCCTCCCTGCGACTGGCAGCACTCGACCAGCCCTACTCCACCCTGGCGCAGGTCCTCGGCCAGTTCGTCATGCGGCTTGAGGTAGGCCACCGCCACCTGGTGGCCGCGCGCGGCCAGGCCCTTGGCCAGGGCCACCGTATGGCGCTCGGCCCCGCCGAACTTGAGGTGGTCGGCAACGAAAAGTAGTCTCATCTAACTTGGAATTCCGTGGTCTGGTTGTCGGCCGTCAGGGCTGGCGCGCCAGCACGGCGGCACGCGCGGGCGCGCCGCCGTGGCGGGTGATGGCATCCTGTAGGTGGGCGCGCAACGCACCCGAGACGCGCGCCGGCGCGAAGCGCTGGGCGAGTTCGTCGGGTCCGTAGGGCGCGGCGGCGGCATCACGGTCGAGCTGGCCGAGACCAAGCTGCAACATGCGCACGATGCCGTCGAT
>JBKHWY010000042.1:3152-6349 GCA_046566285.1 Gammaproteobacteria bacterium
CGCCGGGCGCCGCGTGGGCCGGACGGTTGTACGCCCATTCCGCGATCAGGTCGGCCGAGGTGCCTGGCGGCGTGATGCCCCATACGGGACGGCGCGCCCCGATGTATTCCACCAGCTTACTGGGCAGGAATACACTGGGAATGGCGCTGGGCGCGTCGATCACCAGCAGCGCCGATGCCGAGCGCGCCAGCGCCAGCGATTCGCGGTAGCCCACCTGCCCGCGCAGGGTGACCAGGCCGGGGGGCAAGGCGCGGAAGGCAGGCGACTCCAGCGCTGCCGGGCTGACATAGCCGACGAACTCGAACAGCACCCCGTCGAGCGCGGCCGGATCGGTGCCCGCCAAGCGCGCCAGCGCCTCGAACAGCGGCACCGGCGAACGGGCGCCGTAGCAGGCGCCGATGTGGCGTACCACGTGGCGCACGCCCGGCGGCGGCGCGGCATCCGCGGGCGCCGCGCCGGCGAAATGCTCCATATCCCAGGCGTGCGGCAGCACCGCAGTCTTGTCGCGCCAGGCGTCCGGGTACTTGCGCATCACCATCGCGCGGGTACGCTCGGAGGTGAACAGCACCTGGTCGGCCGCGCCGATCACACGCTTTTCCATGGCCACGTTAATGGCGCGCAGCAGCGGGCCATGATCGTGGAAGGGATTGTCCGTCCAGGGATCGGAGAAGTGAACCAGCCATGGCAGCCCGGTGGCACGCTGGAGGTCGTAGCCCAGCAGGTGATCCGACATCGGCATGCCGAAGCTGACCAGCACGTCCGGACGCTCGGCCTTCAGGTGCGCCAGCGCCACCGTCCGCGCACGCGCGCGCCAGCGGCCCAGATTGTCCGGGCAGTTGCCGTACAGCGGAACGGCGCGCCGCACCGCGCGCAACGCCAGGCCACCCAGGCGCGGACCCGGATTGACCACCTCGAGCGGGCGGATACGCTGGAAGAAATCCGGATACTGGTCGTAGCCGGCGCCGAACTGGCCATCGCGACCATGCAGCAGCGTCACGCCGGCATCGAGATGGTAAAGCTGGCGGCCGATCTGGATCGCCTGGGGCGTCAGTTGCGGTGGCGCGTAGTAGCAGATCGAAAAAACCTTCAAGACGACGCTCCAAAGTTGGCGATGGTGTCGAGGACGCGCTGCGATGCCTTGCCGTCGCCATAGTAGTTGCCTCCGCCCCCGGCTGCGGGCGGCTGGTCCAGCAGCGCACTGACGGCGCCGATGATGCGCTCGCGGTTGGGGCCCACCAGGTGCACCATGCCCGATGCCGTGCCTTCCATGCGTTCGGTCACGTCACGCATCACCACCACCGGTTTGCCCAGGCTGGGCGCTTCTTCCTGCACGCCGCCCGAATCGGTCAGCACCACGCTCGCGCCGATCATCATGGCCACGAACGGCAGGTAATCGAGCGGCCGGCACAGCACAAGGTTGGCAAAGCCGTGCGGCACGAGGAACTGGTCGACGGCGCCGCGCACGGCCGGGTTCGGATGAACAGGAAACACGAAGTCAATGTCGGGATAGCGCTGGCACAAGGCGGCGATGCCGGTGCAGATCGCTTCGAAGCCGGCGCCGAAGCTTTCGCGCCGATGCGCCGTGACCAGCACGTAGGGTCGGCGCGGCGCGATGAAACCGGACAGGCGCTGGGTGTCGAGGGCGGCGGCCACCTGGGCGCGGCAGGCCGGGTCACTGTGCAGGCGTTCACGCACCAGGTACAGCGCGTCGATGCCCGTATTGCCGGTGACGAGCATACGTTCCGGACTGACACCTTCACGCAGCAGGTTCTCGCGCGCCGGCGCGGTGGGCGGAAAATGCAGCTCGGCGATGGCGCCTACCAGCTTGCGGTTCATCTCCTCCGGGAAAGGTTCATAAATATTGCCGGTACGAAGGCCCGCTTCCACATGTGCCACCTTGACCTTGGCGTAGAACGCCGCCAGCGCGGCCACGAAGGCGGTGGTGGTATCGCCCTGGACGATCATCCAGTCCGGCTTGATGTCCGCCAACAGCGGCGCCAGGCCATCGAGCACGCCGGTGGTAACACCCGTCAGGGTCTGGCCCGGCTTCATCAGGTTGAGGTCGTAGTCCGGTTTGATGTCGAAGAAGGCCAGGACCTGGTCGAGCATCTCGCGGTGCTGGGCGGTGACGCACACCACCACCTCGAAACCGCCATGGGCACGGGCGGCCAGCACCACGGGCGCGAGTTTGATGGCTTCGGGGCGGGTGCCGAACACGAAGAGAAGCTTTTGGGTAGACATAGTGAATCCTGTAATGAAGATCAGACAGTAGAAGATCAGACGGTAGGAGGAGCGGCGGCTGCCGCGGCCGGGCGGGCAAACAGCCCGCGCGCCACCGGCAGGGCGCCGCCCAGTTGCAGCAGCAGCAGGTAAGCTGCCAGGTACAGTGCGCCCAGCAGCAGGGCTTCCGCCAGTACCGGAGTGAGCAGGTCGAGGCGGTCGACCAAGTGGGTCAGCGCAGCCGCGCCCAGGGCCGCCGCGAGCACGCGCGCCAGCGCGCCCCACTGCTGCAGGCGGCGCACCGGCACTCCGGTGACGCGGGCGACGCGCCAGAAGCTGAAGGCATTGCCGGCCACCAGGGTGACCACATTGCCCAGCGCGGCCCCGGGCACGCCGAACAAGGTTGCACCGGTGTAGCCTGCCGCCAGGCTGATGAACAGCAGCGCGCCGTCGGCCATCAGCAAAAAGCGCCCCTGGTTGAGCACTACGGTGAGCGTGCTGACCTCGACCGCGACACCCAGCAAGGCCAGGCAATTCATGCGCATGACGTCGGCGGCGATCAGGTATTTGCTGGTGTAGACCACGCTGATGATGTGTTCGGCCAGCACGGCAAACCCGGCCAGCAGCGGCATCAGCACGAAGGCGGCGGCGAGGTTGGCGCGCTGGTTCAGGCGCAACATGCCATCCTGGTCCTTGCCGGCCTCCAGCGCCGACAGGCGCGGAGCGATGGCGTTGGAGACGCTGTTGCGCACCAGCGAGACTACCGGATTGATCACCGCGCCGATGGAAAACGCGGCGAACACGGTAGCCGGGAACAAGGCTGCGGCGACCCATTGGTCGGCCTGGCCGCGCAGCAAAAACAGGCCCGAGGCAATTCCGAAAGGCAGCGCGTACGCGAGTTGCGTGCGCAGCACGGGTGCATGGGCGCCGCCCGCGCGCCAGCCGAAATGCCGGCTGATCTGCAAGGCCAGGATCAG
>JBKHWY010000042.1:6359-15672 GCA_046566285.1 Gammaproteobacteria bacterium
AAGCCACCAGCGCGCCGAACACCACGTCCGACCGTCCGGAGGCGGCCGCGCCCGCGACCATGAGCACGCGCAGCAACGCCAGCGCGACGATGATGCGGGCCTGGGCCGGCACGTTGCCGCGCGCATTGGGCAAAAATTCCACCAGGTTGGCCGCCACCCACAGGGTCAGGAACAGCGGCATGAACCAGGCGGCGTGGTGCATGGCACGCAGGCTGGCCGGCAGCAGCGGGTTCCACGGCCCCAGCAGCACGCCTGCCAGCGCCCCGCTGGCGAGCAACAAGCAGAAGGTCTGGCGCACGTAGGCGCCACGCTCGTGCTCGGCGGCGCGCGGCAGAAAATAAAACAGGCTGCGCGGCAGCGCGAATGGCGCCACGGCCATGGCCGTGCCGATTGCCAGCCAGGCCAGGCGGTAGTCGGCGAAGGCCTCGGGCGGCAGCAGGCGCACCAGCGCGATCGGCAGCAGGAACTGCAGGCCGAAGTCGAGCATATTGGCCGCGGTCAGCGTGATGGCGCCGCGTTTCAGGCTGGAACTCATGCTGCTACCCCCGCAGTGCAAGGAGGGCGCCACGCACAGGAAGCGTCGATCCCATCATGCTGCCGCCATGGCAGCCAGATAGGGTGCGGACACCAGTTCCGGCGCCAGCCGTTCGTTCGCATAGGCGCGGCAACGCGCGCTGCACGCCGCCCAGGCGGCACGGTCGGCCAGCAGTGCGCGCGCTTCGCTGGCGGCATCGGCGGCGTCCGTCACCGCCACGCCCAATCCGCGCGCCGCGATGATGCCGTCCGGGTCGAAGGTTGCAACCACCGGTACGCCATTGGCCCAGGCTTGCAGATAGGTGTTCGGAAAGCCTTCCAGTGACGAGGTGTTGACGAATACGCGGGCATTGGAAAACAGGGTGCGGCCGGTGCCGAACTTGACCTGACCATGGAAGCGCAGATTGGGCAGGCCGGCCGCGCCCTGCTCGACCCGGGCGTAGAGTGCGGCTTCCTCATGGTGCGCCCCACCGGCCATCTCGCAGCGCAACTCGGGAACCTGGCGCACGACGTCCAGGAACATCTCGGGACGCTTCATGTGGCGCATGTTGGCCAGCCACAGCAGATCGATGGCGCGTTCGTCAAACGACTTGATGGTGTCGGGCAGGTCGGAAAACATGCCGGCCACTTCGGCCCGCAAGCCATAATTCTGGAACAGCAGGTCGGCCTGCTTCTGGGTCTGGGCCAGGATCGCGTCGGCGTGCTTCAACCCATAATGGTACAGCATGCGGTCGCGTGCGTTTGTCACCATCAGGGTGTCGGGAGCGCAATCGGCGTCGGACGCGATGCGGAACACGAAGCGCCGGCCATAGCGCTGGCAAAACGCGGCGATGACGCCCACCATCGCGCCGGCGCAACTGATGTAGTACACCTCGGCATCCGCGCGCTTGAGCGCCGCCCAAGTGCGCGACAGGCGCGGCGAGAAGAAGCGCAGGCCGGGAATACCAGCGCGCAGGGGAAAAGTCTTGCAGACCTTCACGCCGGCAACGGTCTCGACCGGCTGCTGGCCGAAATCCCCCACCAGCGAAGTCACTTCATGGCCGATCTTCGCCAGGTAGCGCGACAACAGCGCATGCTGCACCTCCTCGCCGCCGATATGGATGGTTTTGCCGTCCAGATCGGCGATCACGCCCCATGCATAGTAATTATGCAGACAAATACGCTTCTTTACCAATGGACCGGTATCCCTCACGTTGCTAACTCACCTTTCATGACGTCATGGCGCCGGGCAGGCAGCCCGGCGGTGTAGATCTTTTTCTTGCGTGCCCGGTACAAGCCACCGCAGCCCATGAGGATGCCGATCGCGATCCACAGGAATGATTGCGAAAACCAGGGCGTGAAATGGTCATCGGTCACGCCCTGGATGAACCATACGGGAATGCAGACGGCGCCGCCGGCAAACAATCCTTGCAGCAGCGGCGAAGCATGCTCCCGTGACAAGCGGATGAATTCGCGCCGCACGAACAGCAGGAAAGCCAGCACGAAGCCGAAACCGACCAGACCGAGATCCATCAGCCCACCCAGCCAGGCGCTATGGGTCTGGGCCACCGGCAACATGCGGTTCAAGCGGATCGGTGGGCTCCACAGAATCGAGAACAAGCCGTGCGGCAGCACCGGTTCTTCCAGCACATAAGGCAGCAGTGGCAGCCAGATGCCGTCCAGGCGTCCGGCGGTGACGGCGCCGCGGTCCCCCACATCGACGCCGGTCAGGGCGCGCTCCATCACAGCGTCGAACACGAACGGGCCCAGGGTAGCACCCACCAGCAGGAAGATCACCACCGTCTTGATGCTGATGCGCTTCCAGAAATAGATCACATTAATCAACAGCAGGCCCAGGAAACCGCCACGCGAGAACGTCATCAACACGCAGAATGCCAGCATCAGGCTTGACACAAACAGTACATTGCGCAGCGCGCCATGGGTTTGGTCGCGGATCGAGAACAGGGTCATCGCATACATGGTATTGAGCAACAGGCTCATTTCGTTGGCGTGCATCCCCAATTGCCCCAGGAAGGTCCGCGCCAGGGGCGAGGCAAGCTGGCGCAGCGACATGCCGCTGGTAGCCAGCAACCAGCCCACCAGGGCGCAGAACACCCAGCTCGACACCAGCATCAGGTAGACGAAGCGCTCCGGCTTCTTGCTGTGCCGTACTGCCAGCGCCACCATCAAGGCCAGCATCACCAGGAACTGGGGCTTGATCAGGAGGTCGCGCAGGTAGCCGATGCTGTCGTGGAACTGCAGCAGCCGTTCGGCTTCGTAATGTGGCGGGATCAGGCTGACGTACTGTGTGCCGATCAAGCCGGCGATGATGATCGGTGTCAGGTACCAGAACAGCAGGCGCGCTGGAATCAGCGGATCGCGCCAGCGGCGCAAGCCTGCATGGACTACATAGGAAATCATTGTCATCAGGATGATGACGTTGAGCGGATTCAAGCCACGTACCCCCAGCATTTCGTGCGGGAAGAAACTCAGGGGCGACAGCGGCATCAGGACGATCGAAAACGCGACCCCGGCGCGAAAATCGAGCAGGACCCACACCATGAAGCCGAGCATGATGATTGCCAGCGGAACGATGAAGCCGAGCACCGGCACGGCGGCGCCAAACAGCCCTGCGACGACGATCAGGCCGATGATGCCGGCAATGGCCGATGAGCGGTCGGAACGGTAGCGCGGCGCGCGCACGGCAGGCTGGGCAATCATGCCATCCCCCCATGCGCGCCGCCCATTGCAAAGCAAGGCTGCTGGTTCACGTCGGTCCGCCCAGCAACTTGGCGCGCGCGGTCGGGTCGAGCGCCTTCATCATGTCCGTCACGAAAGCGTCTTGCACCTTGAACGCCGCGGTGGAATCGGGCGTGATGCTCGACACACGAATCAAGTAACCGTCGGGAATGAAGTCCGATAGCGCGTATTTGAGCTGGACCATCTGGCGGTCATAGTAGCTGCGCACCAGGCTGTTCCCCATGGTGAACCAGTAAGTTACGGGCTCGATACGCGGGCCATTCGAGGCCACCATGCGGGTAGCCGGCACGTCGACGCCATCGACCAGGATATTCTGGCTGTACAGGTCGTCGATCTTGAATCCCTGGGCCCGGTAGCACACTTCCTGGCGGTGAGCACGCAACTGCTGGGTTTGCACGGAACCGTAGGCAATCGACAGCATGATGCGGTCGCCGCGACTGTTCACATAAGTGCGCGATAGCGTCTGGCTATAGATCTGGCGCAGCGTTTCCTGCTGCGTGGACGAGGGCACCATGGCGCCCATGTCAGGATCGAGCTTCCAGTCGCCGAACGCTTGCGGGATGCTCTGTTCCAGCACGATCTTCGGTGCGCTATCGGCCAGCAGCTTCTTGGGCTGCAGCGCGATGGTGGCGAACACCGCCAACCCCATCAGCGCAGCCGCCATGGCCGTGCGGCGCAGCGGTCCGAAAGTGCGCAGGCCAAGGCTGGGTTCGGGACTGGCGGCGCGCGCAAACAGCGGCAGGGCTTTTTCCTGGACGCCAAAGCGCAGTAGCGAGTCGGTGGTGATAATCAGCAGCAGCGCGCTGACGAACAGCACCATGCCGGCAAAGCCGTGCAGGAAGCCCTGCCCTGCCGCGTCGCCCAAGTGATAGGTGATCAGAGTCAGCACGCAAACGCGGATGACGTTCGAGGTAAACGAGATCGGCACGATGAGGATCGCCAGCGTGACGTTGCGAAACCAGGAATTATGGCGCACCACGTTCAGGTACAGCAGCCCCAGGGCTTCGAGCGTGAACAAAGTGTGCAGACCGGCGCAGGCATCAGCCACCAGCAGCTGGTACTGGCCGATCTGGAGGATCACCCCCGTGCGCGAGATCGGATAGCCGATCGCGTACAGCAGCTTTTCGACAACGAACGACACCGCTGTCTTCATCGGCAAGGTCAAGGCGTCGACCAGCGAGGGCGGCAGCGGCAGCATGAACAGCATGAAGAACAGCGGAAACCACTGCGCACTCAAGGCGCGCGGGCCGCGCGTGAGCAGGATCAGTGCGATCAGGGTAGTGAGGAAGGAGCCGACCTCGAAGATGGCGATACTCTGCGAACGTCCGAGGAAGTACAGGCAAACCGAGAACACCAGGATAGGCCACCCGAGCGCGCTGCCGCGCTGCCCCGCGCTGGCGGCCAGCATCACAGGCCAGTTGCGATACAACAGCCACAGGGAAATGCCGAGGATGATCGGTCCGTGGGCCTGCTCTTCGGTCGACCAGACGCCGGTGAAAATATCGTAAAAGCTGGGCAGATACATGGCCAGCATGCCGAGCGCCAGCGGCGCCCAGCTCGGGAACGCGCCGAGCTTCGGCACCCCGGTCATCGGCGACGACTTGACGGAAGTATTCATTTGAAATCCACCAGTACGGAACCCACGACCTGCGCGCCGTTCTGGGTCACCTGGTCCGCCAACGCATTGATATCGCCCAAGTGGGTGCGATTCTTGCGGGCGACGATAAGCACGCCTCCGGTGCGGGCCGCCAGCACCAGCGCATCAAGGCCCTTGGTGCTGGCCGCGACGTCATACAGGGTCACGTCGTAGCGCGATTCGAAGCGCGAGCTGAGCCCGGCGAAATGTCCACGACTGAGCAGTTCCTGCGGATTGGGCGGCAAGGTGCCGGCGATAAGCACCGACAGGTCGACGAAGGAATCGACGTGATGCACGACGTCGAGGTCGGCGCGCCCGGCAAGGACGTCCGACAAGCCCTGGCGACCCTTGACATTAAAGATCGCATGCTGGGTCGGGGATCGCAGGTTGGCGTCCACCAGCAGCGTACTCTCGCCCAGCTGGGAAAACACCACCGCAAGATTGGCGGCAAACAGGCTGGCCCCGTCGCCCGGCTCGACGCCGACCACCGTCAGCGACTTGTGTCCTCGCCCAAACCAGCGCAGCATCAGCTGGCTGCGCACTGCGCGCAGGGTCTCGACCTGCGGGCTGAACGGGTCATACGCAGCCACCAGGTGAGGTGAGCAGTTGCCTTCACCCGGGCGCAGGTAGGGATAGTCGAACTGGCGCGCCAGCACTTGCTGGATATCGGTTTCGTCGATCAGCCCCATGCGCTGGGCCGCCTCGCCGAAACGGATGCCCAGCTCTTTTTGCAGGCGCAGCACGCGCTCGGCGTTCTCAGGCGAAATTTTGCCGGACTCCAGCAACAGGCCGCCAATGCTTGAATCGGCGCGCTGCATCTTGTCGGAAGCGATGGAAAGCTCAGTCTGCGAAATCATGGTGTACTCACTGTTCTTACTGTTCTTGCTATGGTGTCATAGCGACTAGTCGTGTCGCCCGGACGGCCGGGCGGATGGGTCAGGCGCTCAAGCGCAAGCGGCGCGGCAACAACGATGCAATGGCGCTGTAGCGCGGACGTTTCGGCTTATTCCAGTCGATTACGCCCAGCACTGGCATCTGCAGCACTTCGGCCAGGTCGGTCTCGGAACGCACGCGGCGGTCGATCATCTCGATCAGCAGGGCAAAGCCCAGGCCTAACACGATTCCCATGAACACCGACAACATGGTATTGAGCACCACGCGGGGGCCGGCCGGGTTCAGCGGGGGTGTGGCCGGGTTCAGGATTGAGATTTCCGACTGTTCCGCCGAGCCTTCGATTTTAGTCTGCGAGTAGCGCTGGGCAGCGGCATCATACGCGCGCTGGGCGCTTTCCACATCCTTCATGAGCACGCCCAGTTCGTCGCGGCTGCGGTTCATTTCCAGCACCTTTTCCTTCTGGGCGGCGAGCGCAGCGCGCACTTCGGCCTCGCGCTGCTGCAGGATGGCGGCGTTGTTGCCCACGCTGGTGGACGTCGAGCTGACCGAAGCGGCCAGACTCGAGCGCAGCTTGTCGACTTCAGCCTTGGTGCTCAGGTATTGTGGATGGTTGTGCCCCAGGCGCCCTCCCACCTCGGCCAGTTTGCTTTCCGCATTGGCCAACTGGACTTTCAGGTTCTGTACCAGCGGGCTGGCCGCCACGTCGGGCGACTCGGCGCCGCGTCCGGCCATGCTGCGTCGCGACGCCGCCTCGATGGCCTGGGCTTGCACGGCCACCAGTTGGGCCGACAGGTCGTTGAGGCGGTTCGATTCCACGTCCAGGCGATTGTCGACACTAACGATGCCGCGCTCCTGCTGGTACTTCGACAGGCGGCTCTGGGCCGCCTCCAGGTTGTCGCGCAGCAATTTGGTCTGCTCATTGAAGTAGGCGGAAGCCTTCTTCATTGGTTCGGACTTGAGTTCGACGGACAGCTTCTGGTACTCCTCGGCAAACGAGTTGGCGACGGCCGCCACGAACTGGGGGTCGGCACCCTTGAAATTGATTTCGACTACGCTCGACTCGCGCGAAGGCACGACGTCGAGCTTCTTCAGCAGCAGGTCGGCCAGCCAGTCACGCACGTTGCCGCGCCCGCCTGCGGCGTCCTGGAACTGCTGCACCACGGCCGGGTTCTGGGCCAGCTTGAGCGCGTCGACGACGCGCGTGGCCAGGTTCCTGCTGCTGATGATGTCGATCTGGGTGGCCATGTAACCCGGCAGCATCTGGCTAGGCATGATCACCCCGGTGAGTGGGTCCTGCCCCTTGTAGTTGAGCAGGACGGTGGCGGCGGCCTTGTAGGTCTTGGGCGTGAGCAGGCTGACGATCACGGTCAGCGAAACCGTGACCAGCAGGGTCGCCAGGATGATGCGCTTGCGGGCAAGCAAAATCAGCAGGAACTGGGAAAAATTCATTGTCAAACTCTCGTGTGATGCGATGTGCCGCGCGGCGGGCGCGGCCTTTACGCTAAACAGCCGGTGGTCAACTTGTCATGTATAAAGAACAAGCTGAATTATTCGCCAACTTAATTAGAGGTTCATTAAGCCACCGGATTACTACGGCCCCATGACCCCGGCGGCCTGCGCAACGTCGCGGAGCCACCACAGGGGCCGGGTACTACAACAACGCCAACAAGGACAAGGACGCTTAGAACCAGCTTTCCTTCACGTACACCACGTCGTCCACCTGGACCAGGTCGTCGGCCTTGGCACTGATCAGTTCGATCTTGCCGTCGGCGCCACGGCGCTTGATCAGCATGCCACGTTCGGTGCCGCGCGGGGACAGGCCGCCGCCGGCCGACAGGGCTTGCGTCACATTCATGCCACGCTCGAGGCGGAACGAACCCGGACGCTGCACTTCGCCGTAGATGTAGAACTTGGGCGCACGCTCGACGTACAGCACGTCGCCGCCGGCCAGCTGGTAATCCTTGGCCAGTTCACCGGCGCGCACCATCTCGACGACGTCGATTTCCTCGCGGGTGGTCTTGCCGTCGCGCTTGCGGATCAGGCTGACGGTATCGGCGCCATCGGCGGCAATCCCGCCGGCGGTGGCCAAGAGGTCCATCACGCTACGCTTGCCTTCCAGCGGGAAGCGGCCTGGACGGTTCACCTGGCCCAGCACCGACACCAGCTGGCTCTGCACGGCGGTGACGACGATGTTCACTTGCGGCTTCTTGACATAACCGCCCGATTCCAGCTGGCCGGCGATCTTCATTTCGGCGGCGGCGACGGTCAGGCCGCCCACGTTGACCTGGCCGATCAGCGGATAGCTGATGGTGCCGCTGTCGCTGACGCGGGTTTCCACGGTCAGGTCGGGGCTGCCATAGACGGAGACACGCACCAGGTCGCCTGCGCCGAGCAGGTCGGCGGCCAGGGCCGCGCCGGCCAGCACGGTCAACATCAGCGCCATGAGGGCTTGCATGAGACGTTTCATATTCTTCACCTTTTATTGAGACGGGTTTGAGACAGGATTGAGTCGGTTGGGCCGGCGGTGGTGCATGTGCAGTGGGCACTGTGGGAACAGTGGTAACAGTGGGAACACATGACCTCCTCCGCCGTTGGCCCGGCGCGCACGCGGCCGGGCAGCCCGGAACTACCTTTACTTCAGGCCGGCCACGCCGCGCGCGGCGGCGTCGGCATCATGCGCGGGCGCGGCTGCGGCCTCGACCGTGGCCGGGGCAGCCGGCGCACCAGCCGCCGCGGTCGCTGGCGCGGCCGGCGTGGCCGACGCCGTGGTGGCGGCCTTGTTCAGGTACTCGATCTTGGCGCTGGCACGCAGGCGCGCCAGTTCGGCATCGGCCGCATCCTTGTTCTTCTTGTTGAACAGGAAGCGTTCGATCTGGGGCGCGGCCACTTCCAGCGAAGCCGGGGCATCCTTGACGTCGACGATCGATACCAGCAGGCTGCGCGGACCTTCCTTCACGATGAAGGGCTGGTTCTTGGGCATGCTCTTGAGCTTGGCCGACATTTCCGGCGGCAGGTCCGAGGTGCTGCGCGAGGCCTGGGTACGGGCGTACTTGACCTTGTGCTCGTCCATCCAGGCAGCCAGGTCGTCGAGCGACTTGGTGCTGTCGGCCACCTGCTTGAATTCGTCGGTGAGGTCCTTGGTCTCGACCACCAGCTGCTTCATGTCGAACTGCTTGCGGTTGGCAAACAGCTCGGGATTCTTGTTGTAGTAGTCGGTGATTTCAGCCTGGGTCGGGCGGGCGATGTTGCCCACCTTCTTCTGCATGTAGGCCTGGGCGATGATCAGCGAGCGCGCGCCCATGGTCACGAGGCCGCGGCGTGGCGTCGGCGCCTCCGCGGGATCCGGGTCGCGGGAGTCCGGCGCGAGGATGGCGCGGCCCTCCGTGAGCGCCAGGTGCAGCAGGCCGGAGGGATGGACGGCACCGACGTGCTCGGCGAACAGCTCGGCCACGATCTCGCGGTCGTACGGCGGCGAGCAGGCCACGGCCGTGGGAGAGAGGCGTCCCCCCT
>JBKHWY010000043.1:0-15231 GCA_046566285.1 Gammaproteobacteria bacterium
TGAAGGGGACGGTGGAACTGAACCGCTTCGGCGAGATCGTCGTCGATGCCAAGTGCCACACCGACGTGCCGGGCGTGTTCGCCGCCGGCGACGCGACCACGGTGCCGTACAAGCAGATCGTGATCGCGGCGGGCGAGGGCTCCAAGGCAGCGCTGTCGGCGTTCGACTACCTGATCCGCCAGCCCGTCATCCCGACCCTGCCGCACGAGACGGCGGCAGCGTAACGCTAGTTGGCACTGACCTGCATCTCGCGTGCGCCGGGGTCCACCCGGCGCACGAACTTCAGCATCGACTCCACCGTCACCGTATCGATCTGGCGTGTCATGCGGCGCGCGAACGGATGGTCGTCGAACGCCACATTGGCCTTGAACATGCGCGCACCCAGCCGGATCGCGGCCGGGATGCTGATCGTGATCGGCGCATAGCCGGCCAGCTTCAGCCATGCCTGCGCCTGCGCGCGCCCCTGCACCGGCAAGGCGCTGGCGGCCGCCGCATAGGTCTCCAGCACCCACTGGTTGGAGTTCTGGTAGGTGGTGCCGAACGCGTACGACAGCATGTTGTAGCGCGCCTCATGCAGGAGCCGCGGTGCGTCGCCTTGCAGCATGCGCACGATGCGCGCCTGGCTGTCCGGCGAGGGCACCAGGATCACGCTCTCCCACGCGAACAAATCGTCAGAGAAGAAGTTCACCAGGCCCTGGTCGTACAGCGAGGAGTGCGCCGTGCCGCACTCGTTCAATTCGTGCACGACCGTCCAGCGGCCCTTGGGATGGTCGCGCCACACGTAGGCGATGTGCGAATAGCGCAGGCCGTATTTCGACAGGTCCTGGCCCACGCGGGCGATCAGCGCCACCTGCGCGTTCGATGCGTCCAGCGCGGCGGCGGATTTTTCCGCCAGCGTGATCGCCTTTACAAAAGCCGTCGCGTCGGGCTCGTGCTGTTCGCACGCGGTGCCCGCGCCAGCCAGCGGGGCGGCTGCCAGCAGCCAGGCCAGCAGCCAGGTCCGAACCAGCGCGCGCAGCATCACGACCCCGCGCGCGAGCTGTGCACCAGCGCCTTGCCGGCTTCGTTGGGGATGAAGGCCAGCACGGCGCCGGCGGCCGACAGCACATAGCCGCTGGCGGTGGCCGTCACCTGCACGGCCGTGCCGGCCGCCAGCGACAGCCTGCCGGCTGCCTTGCCGGTGCCGCGCACCGAGGCGACGGTGGCGCCGGACGCGTCGCGCAGCACCAGCGTGACCGAGTCGCCCGCCTTCTCGACGGATTCGACCACCACGCGGCCGTTTTCAATGGCGTTGTCGAGCGAGCCGCCCACCAGCGACACGCCGACCGCCATTGAAATGATGGACAGATCGGACAGTTCGCTGTTGGCCTGGGCCGGGGCCTGGATCAGGGCGGCTGCCATCAACATGCTCATCAGTACTGTTTTCATCGGTTTCTCCGCTGGTGTGAATGCCATATGGCAGGGCGGATATTGAACGCTACCCGCCGTCACCGCAACGACTCTCTCGGCGGTATCGACGTGGCTGAGCAGTAGTATTAAAATATGCTACTCATTCTGACAACCACGACAAGGACGGCCGATGCCGCACGCGATCACCCTGGTGGACACCTTGAAGCGCCTGCTGAAGGCGCGCGGCATTACCTATGGCGACCTGGCCGGGCGCATCGGCATGTCGGAAGCCAGCGTCAAGCGTATGTTCTCATTGAAGAATTTCACCCTGCAGCGGCTGGACGAGATCCTGTCGGCCACCGGGATCGGCTTCGATGAACTGTCCGAGGCGCAGGCGGCGCCGACGCTCGTCACCCAGCTGACGCTGGCGCAGGAGCGCGAAATCATCGGCGACCCGCGCTTGCTGGTGGTGGCGGTATCGGCGATGAACCACATCGCCTTCGACGACATCGTGCGCCTGTACGACATGAGCGGGGCGGAGGTGACGTCCTACCTGCTGCGTCTCGATAAGATCGGCTTTCTGGAACTGCTGCCGAATAACCGCGTCAAGCTGCTGACGGCGCGCACCTTCGGCTGGCTGCCCAACGGCCCCATCCAGGCCTACTTCCGCACCGAGGCGGCGGCTGACTACATGGCCTCGCGCTTCGATGGGGAGGATGAATTAATGCGGGTGGTGAACGTGATGCTGTCGCGCCAGTCCAACGCCGCGCTGCTGGAGCGCCTGAAGCAAGTGGCCGACGAATTCGCCCTGCAGCATCAGCACGAAACCCGCCTGCCGTTCGACCAGCGCCACGCCATCAGCTTCGTGGTGGCGGCGCGCCCGTGGGTGCCGCGCGCGTTCAAGGCGCTGCTGCGGAAGGAGCAGCCTGACGCCGCCTGATGGGCACTTGCCGGCTGCGAGCATCACTCGTGGCAAAGCTGATGATAATCTGCAACTTTCTACGGCCGAGGTATCGCCTTTCAGGGCAAGCCGTATTAGTATCCTCTACCTGATACGCCGGGCAACATTGCCTCGTCTCTAATCCCTACACTGCCGACATTTCCTACCGTGAGACTTGCATGAGCCATTCCCAGACCAGCCAGTTCGCCCTGCTCGGCACGCGCCGTTTCGGTCCGTTCTTCTGGACCCAGTTCCTGGGCGCCTTCAACGACAACGTCTTCAAGACCGCGCTCCTGGTCATCCTGACCTACGACGCGGCGCGCTGGACCACCATCAGCGCGGCGACGCTCAACAGCCTGATTCCCGGCCTGTTCATCCTCCCGTACGTGCTGTTCTCCGCCACCGCCGGGCAGATCGCCGAGAAGGTGGAGAAGGGCCGGCTGGCGCGCTTCGTCAAGCTGCTCGAAATCGGCATCATGATCGTCGCCGGCATCGGCTGGATGACGCAGACCCTGTGGCTGCTGATCGCCTCCGTCATCGGTATGGGCGTGCACTCGACCCTGTTCGGGCCCGTCAAGTACGCCTACCTGCCGCAGCAGTTGAAACCCGAGGAGCTCGTCGGCGGTAACGGCATGATCGAGATGGGCACTTTTGTGGGCATCCTGATCGGCCAGATCCTGGGCGCAGCGCTGGTGCAGCAGCATCCGTATGGCGTGGCCATGGTGGCCGGCGCGACCCTGCTGTTCGCCGTGCTGGGCTGGGTGACCGCGCTGCGCATTCCGGAGTCGCCGGCGCCCGCGCCGGACCTCAAGATCAGCCCCAACTTCATCGCCGAATCGGTGCGTAACCTGGCCTTCTCGAAGCGCAACCGCACCGTGTTCCTCTCCATGCTGGGCAATTCCTGGTTCTGGTTCTACGGCGCGCTGGTGCTGTCGCAATTCCCCTTGTACGCCAAGGACTACCTGCATGGCGACTACAGCGTGTTCGTGCTGCTGCTGACCGTGTTCTCGGTGGGCGTGGGCGCCGGGTCGCTGCTGTGCGAGAAGCTGTCCGGCCACAAGGTCGAAATCGGGCTGGTGCCGTTCGGCTCCATCGGGCTGTCGCTGTTCGGCGTGGACCTCTACTTCGCCAGCCTGGGCTACACCAACACCGCCGCCGTCGACATGGCGGGCCTGCTGGCGCAAGCGGGCGTGGCGCGCATCCTGTTCGACGTGGTCATGATCGGCGTGTTCGGGGGCCTCTTCATCGTGCCGCTGTTCGCGCTGATCCAGACCCGCTGTGAGCCGGGCCACCTGTCGCGCACCATCGGCGGCATGAACATCCTCAATGCCCTGTTCATGATCGCCGCCGCCGGCGCCGCCATGGGCATGCACGCCGCCGGCTTTTCGATTCCGCAGATGTTCCTGGCCACGGCCATCATGAATGGCGTCGTCGCCCTGTACATCTATTCGCTGGTGCCGGAATTCCTGATGCGCTTTCTGGCCTGGCTGCTGATCCACACCATCCACCGCGTCACCACCATCGATGTGGAGCGCATCCCCGAGGAGGGCCCGGCCGTCCTGGTGTGCAACCACGTCAGCTACGTGGACGCCATCGTGATCGGTGCGGCCAGCCCGCGCCCGATCCGTTTCGTGATGGACCACCGCATCTTCAAGATGCCGCTGATGGGCTGGATCTTCCGCACCGCGCGTGCGATCCCCATTGCTCCGGCCAAGGAGGACCCGTGGCTGATGGAGAAGGCTTACGTGGACATCGCCCAGGCCTTGCACGAGGGTGAACTGGTGTGCATCTTCCCCGAGGGGAAACTGACCTCCACCGGCGAGATGAACGAGTTCCGCGGCGGGATCGCCAAGATCGTCGCACGCAGCAAGGTGCCGGTGATCCCGATGGCGCTGCGCGGCCTGTGGGGGAGCCTGCTGACGCGCGATCCATCCAACCTGTTCGAGCGCTCGTTCGCGCGCGGCCCCCGTTCCCGCTTGGCCCTGGCCGTGGGCGCGCCGGTGGCGCCCGAAGAGGCCACGCCCGAGTACCTGTTCGAGCAGGTGCGTACCTTGCGCGGCGAATGGAAGTGACGCCACCAATGACGCCACCGCGTTGAGCGGGCGGAGCGCTGGTGTGCGACCCCATCCGCGAAAATGGGTTAGGATCGCGAGGGCGCCTTGTCCAGGCGCAACTCTACAAGGTCGCCTCCCATGATTTGCCTGCCGTCCGCCGCCCGATGAAGATCCGCGCCTATCTCGCCCTGATGGTCGCGGCGGTGCTGATCCCGGTGATCCTGTTTTCCACGCTGTCGCTCAACACTCTCCTGAAGTCCCAGCGCGAAGCGGCCTTGAAGGGCGTGCGCGAAACGGCGCGCATCTCGCTGGTCAGCATCGACCGCGAACTGACCAATACCGAAAGCGCCGTGCGCATGCTGGCCACCTCGCCCTACCTGGCCAGCGGCGACCTGGAAGCGTTCTATCGCATCGCCAAATACTCCGACAAGGACGGCGCCACCTGGACCGCGCTGATCGACGAGAACGGCCAGCAGATCATCAATACCGGGGTCCCGTTCGGCACGCCGCTGCCCGGACCGAACGCAACCTCCCTGCGCGTGCATCAGGTGCTCGAATCGGGCACCCCGCAGATCTCCAACATGATCCGCGGCGTCGTTAGCGGGGCGCTGCTGGTGGCGGTCGACGTGCCGGTGGTGACCCCGGCCGGCAAGCGCTACGTGATCGCCCAGGCCTTCCGGGTCGAATACTTCAACAAGATACTGGGGCAGGTGAACCTGCCGCCGAGCTGGCTGGCCGGAGTGTTCGACCGCAATGGCCTGACGATTGCCCAGGTGCCTGTAAGCCTGGATCCCGCCAATGCCGGCGCGCGCGAAGACCTGCGCGACGCCATCCGCAACCGCACCGTGGGCGTGATCCGCAATGCCAGCGAAAACAACCGCAAGCTGTACACCGTGCTGGAACGCTCGGCGCTGTCCGGCTGGACCGTGGCCGTGGGCGTGCCGGAAGCGGAGATCGAATCGGCCGCGCGGCGCGCGCTCTTGGTGTCGATCCTCGGACTGGTCGCCGCCATCGGCTGCGCCGCGATCGCCGCCGTGTTCTTCGCGCGCCGGCTGTCGCACTCGATCGCCCAGGCCGCGCGCTCGGCCCATGCGCTGCAGCAGGGCGAAGTGCTGGCGCCGTCCGAGATCTCCGGCGTGCGCGAAGTGGATGAGGTGCAAGCGGCGATTGCCGCCGCGGCCAAGGTGGTCAGTCTGGAGAAGCGCTCGCGCCAGCAGGCCGAGCGGGACCGCGAAGCCCTGTTCGAACGCGAGCACGAAGCGCGCACGATGGCCGAGCAGCAGAACCGCGCCAAGGATGAATTTTTGGCCATGCTGGGGCACGAGCTGCGCAACCCGCTGGCCGCCATCGTCAACGCCACCAGCGTGATGGCGCAGCAGGAGATGCCCCTGGCCGCGCGCGAACGGGCGCGCCAGATCATCGCGCGCCAGAGCAGCCACCTGACCCGCATCGTCGACGACCTGCTCGACATGGGCCGGGTCCACTCCGGCAAGATCCTGCTGGAGCGCCGTCCGCTGCGCCTGGACCAGCTGGCCGGGCACCACTTCAAGGCGCTGGCCGAGCATGAGCGGGCCGCGCAATACGCCCTCCACATCGACGTGGAAGAAGCCTGGGTGGACGCCGACCCCACCCGCATGGAGCAGATCATCGGCAACCTGGCCGACAACGCGCTCAAGTACACCCCGCCCGGCGGCACGATTGCCCTGTACGTGGGTTTGGACGGCGACGAAGTGGTGCTGCGCGTGGCCGACTCGGGCATCGGCATCGCGCCCGAACTGGTCCCCTACGTGTTCGATCTGTTCGTGCAGGGCGCGCGCACGCTCGACCGCGCCCAGGGCGGCCTGGGCGTGGGCCTGGCGCTGGTGCGCCGCCTGACCGAGATGCATGGCGGGCGCGTGAGCGTGCAGAGCGCCGGGACGGGCTGCGGCAGCACCTTTGAAATCCGCCTGCCGCGCGTGACGGCGCCCGCCGATGCCGTGCCGGAACAGGTGGCCGCGCCCTCGACCCGGCAGCACGTGCTGATCATCGAAGACAATGAGGACGGCCGCGACATGATGGCCATGATGCTCGAAGCGCAGCAGTACACGGTGAGCTGCGCCGGCGACGGCCACGAAGGGCTGGATGTGGCGATCGAGCGCCGTCCGGACATCGCCCTGGTCGATATCGGCCTGCCGGGGATCGACGGCTATGAAGTGGCGCGCCGCCTGCGCGCCCACCCGGCCACCGCCCATGTGCGGCTGGTGGCGCTGACCGGGTACGGCCAGGAGAGTGACCGCGAACGCGCGCTGGACGCGGGATTCGACGCCCACCTGGTCAAGCCGGTGGACCTGAACCACTTGATGGAAGTGCTGGAAACCCGCGACGCCGCCCGCCCGGCGGTGGGCGAGGTGGGGCACGCAAAATAGGGGTGGCAAAAAGCCAATGCGCTCTGATATAATCCGCAACTCGTCGGGGCGTAGCGCAGCCTGGTAGCGTACTTGCATGGGGTGCAAGGGGTCGGAAGTTCGAATCTTCTCGCCCCGACCAATAGATTTAACGAAAAGGCCAGTCTTCGGACTGGCCTTTTTGTTTTCGTACGATGGGTTCAACCAAAATGGCCAGTCTTTTGACTGGCCTTTTCGTTTTTCCTTCAGCTTCCACGGCAATCGACCGATGTCAACCTACTTGAGCGGATGACTGGACGCTGGTGATCGGGATCGCCAAGATACGGGGAGCAGCTCCGATAACTCTTGTGGTTCGCGATGGAAGGAGGAAGTATGAAACCGCTTCAAATCCTGCTGATGCTGTCCTTGGGCGCCCCGATCAGCCCGGCGTTGGCCGATGGAGTCGATACCTGCAACGCCTTGCTCTCGGGCGGCGTCTTCAATCTCAGGAGCGTGAACTCGGCCTGGGACACCTACTCCCGGATCAATACGCTGTATTGTTCAAGCCAAGCTGACACTTACGCCAAGGCCAAGAGCCTGAACATCGATGGTCAAGTCCCCATTGACGGCATTCTGGCCAAGTTTGGATTTGGACAGAGTGAAAACGAATACAGCAATTTCCGGTCCCAGTTGTGCAATTCGCGGGACCAGATGTATGCGAACCGGGGCTGGCTTGATTCGCAAGTGCAGGAGGCGAGCGGCAAAATCCTCAATGCCTACAGCCAGTGTGTCGACAGCTTGAAGGATGGTTTGTTCATGGCCTTTCAGAACCTGAGCCGCGACTCTCCCGACTTTACGGTCGAGTTCCGGAACCGGCTCTCGATGGCGGTCACGCCCGAGGTCTCTGTGAACATCCCGGCCAATATCGATTGCCAGGACAAGGCAGGCAGACCGATGGGAGCGGCAGCATCGTTCAAGGTTAGTGGGGCCGGACTTTCACTGGCCTGCCACCGGCGCGACTGCAATGGCAGCGTGTTCAATGTATCTTCCTCAACCTATGCGGTGACACCGCGCTCGCTGCGGCTCCCAGCCTTTCATGCGGCGCCGCCCATTCCTCCGGCGAACGCGCACCTCGAGCAAGGGGCGTTTCATCCAATGAACGGCGAATGGGTCGATTCGCCCATCCCGAACACGAGCGAGGATGAGACATGCACGGTGGTCTCACGCGAAGGTGGCTGGAACTGCCACTATAACGATCCTGCCTGCCAACATGAATGCCCAACGCCGAGGGTATTCAAGAACAAGGAATCCTCAGGCCAGTATGACATCGACTATAGCGACAACGCCGGCAATTGCCGCTACACGTTCAGTTGCGTAAAGCCGACCGCGCCCGTCAGCGCGCCGCCGCTTCCTGCTTACTGTAGTGGCGCGCTTGCGGCCGGGCCGCGCTAACGCTTGAGCGCGTGCGCATTGCGCATTGCGCCCCCGACCAGGAAATTCAATGTAGGAAGGCCAGCCATCATGCTGGCTTTTCTTATGGTGACTCCAGTAGCTGCACCTCACCGTTCCGACAGCGGCGCCAGCACGAGATCCTTGCCGTTGACGAAGGTCCCGTCCTCTTTCATGACAATGGCGATGCCGTCGTCAAGCCCGGCGGCCATGTGCATCGCCAGGCGCTGGAGCTGGCCCGGCGCCACCCGCAGCCGGTAGCGGCCCGGCGCCACCGCGCTGATGATGTAGTAGCCGTCCGAGCTGCTGGTGCCGGTGGCGGCCACCACGCCCTGTTCATCGACCAGTTCCAGTTCCACGTCGCTGATCGCGCGTTGCTTGCCCCCGCTGACCAGGTAGGTGGTGCCGTCCACTTCGCCCGTGATCCCGACCGCGAACTCCAGCTGGCTGACCTTGCCCGCGCGCGGCACGATGCGCATGCCTTTTTTCTGCGCCTGCCATTGCGGGTCTTCCAGCGTGTCCGGATCGACCGCCACGTCGAGGTACTGGTAAGGCGTCAGTCGGTTCAGGTAGGCGACGCCGTCCGCGCCCGTGCGCGCCAGGTAGGGCGTGCCGTTCAGGGCGAAGCCCGCGCCGCTGACCGGCTCGTCGTCGCCATCCATCACGCCGTTGCGGTTACGGTCGAGGAAGACGCGGATCGAGGCCGCGCCACTGGCCGCCAGCGGCGCCGCGTCGGCGGCCCACAGCGCGCGCCGCGGTTCGCGGCCCAGCGCGGTGAACAGCTGCACGCTGGCGCCCATGTCGCCCCGGCTGGTGTGGAAGGCGCCCACGCCGAAACCGATGCGGCCCAGGCTTTTATTGAGCGAAGCGGCCAATCGATATTGCGGGTCGATGAAGCTGTGCGAAGCGGACAGGTTGAGCAGCCAGGCCTGGCCGATGCGCTTGTCCGCCGAGATGGCCAGTGCGCTCAAGCGGGCGTCGGGCCGCAGCGCGTACGTCAGTTGGCCGGATACGCCGATACCCGCCACGCGGCGACTGGCCTGCAGGGCGCCGTCGGCTTGGCTTCCTAGTAGCTGCGATGCCCGCGACTGCCAATGCAGCGCATTGCTGATCGCCGTACCGAACCGGAAGGTGGAGGCGCGCACCGCGACTTCGGTGTTGTGCCGGCTGGACGCCAGGCGCTCGCGCTTGGCCAGCATCGACAGCTGCACGGCGGCGATGGGACCGTCGATGCGCAGTTCATCGCGTACCCGCACCGCATCCGGCCCGGCCTGGAAATAGTCGCTCACAAAACGGTCGGCCCAGGCGCGCGTGCCGCCCAGTGCCATGCCCATCACGCGCGTCTTGAGCGCGAACTGGGCCAGGCGCCCGCCGTCTTCGGCGCGCGTCAGCGTAGCCGCAGCCATGAAGGCGTTCCAGTAGCCGTTGACGCCCAGGCTGGCGTAGCTGCGCGTGCTGCCGTTGCGTGCCGTCTGCACCAGGCCGGCGCTGGCGCTCAACTGGCGGTTCAGGCCCCAGTCCAGGTTGGCCACGCTGTGGCGTCCACCACCGCTGCTGCGCTGGTGGGTGAGCTGGTAGACCACTTCGCCCGCTGCCAGCAGGGACTGCTCGAGGAGAAAACTGTGGCGCTCCACGCGCAGCTGGCCGAGGGGGCCATGGAACACCAGGCGAAAGTCGTTGGGCCCGTAGTTCAGCGGCAGGTCGGCGAAGTTGTACTTGCCGTCCGCGCCCGACTGCTGGAAGCCGACCAGGGCTTCATTGTAGTAGAGCTCCACGTCCCAGCCGGGCGGCAGGTCGCCGCGCAGGCTGTGACGATCCAGCAGCACCGGCTGCGACAGCGGCCGGTTCGACAGCATGATGCCGTTGCCGCCGGCGCTGCCTTGGGCGATATTGGGCACCCCGGGCGTGGCGATGCTGCCGAAGAGCGCGGTGCGCGCGTGCAGGGGACCGAGCAGGCCGCCGCCGGGATCGCGCCGGCCCAGCGTCAGGCGCGCCGCCGGGCCGGCCAGGGCTTCGCCGCGCGAGACATACAGCGCCGCCTCCATGCCCAGCAGGTCGGCGGCGGCATAGGCGCTGTAGCTGGCGGTGTTGGCGCCGGGGCGCAGGTTCAGTCCAAGGGTCTGGTCGACGAAGGGCGCATCCACCAGCGCGTACGGCGTGGGGGCGAGCGGATAGCCGGGATCGGCGTAGGCGGCGGCCGGGCCGGCCGTCCTGGCGCCGGCCTGGCGCTCCAGGCGCGCCTGCAGCGGCAGCTTTTCGCGCGGGTTCACTTGCACGGTGAGGCTGGCCATGTCCACCTGCAGCGCCACCGGCAGCCAGCGCGCCAGCACCCGGCTGGCCACGTAGATGTCGTCGGCTTTGACCAGCAGGTCGGACGGCGCGACGCTGTCGTGCCGGCCATCCACGGCCACGCTGCCGGCCGCCACGTCCAGCAGAAAGCCCCGTTCTTCCTTGAGGATGTAGCCGCTGGCCCGGCCTTCGCCCGGTTGGGCGCGAATCGCGAGGGTGAGCAGGCGCGCCAGTTCGCCCAGGGGGAGGTAGACGTCGTCGCCCTGCTGGAAGGCGCCGGTGGCGTCGGACACCAGCTGGTTGCCCAGCCGGATTTCGAGGATCAGGTCGGGCCCGTCGGCGGGCGCGGCCCGGGCGGGCTGCGGCACGGGGCCGAGCGCCAGCAAGGCCGCCAGGACGGGACCCAGCAGGGGCGCCGCCAGCGCCCGCCGGGGACCCTCAGGGCAGGGCGAGCGTCGCTTGCGCGAGGACGCGGCCACCGGCTTCAGGCCGTTCACGGTAGGTCAGGCGCAAGGTGCCGTGCTCCAGCTTGACGCCAGCGGGGGCGTGCAGCGGCAGCGCGGCGCGGCGCAGGGGATTGGGCGCGTACACGGCCACGCCGCCGGCCTTGCCGACTTCGTGTTCAATGCCGCCAGCGCCGGTACCGACAAAGCTGGCCGCCAGGTCGCCGTACACCGAGCTGTTGCCGCTGCGGTCCATGTGAAAGGCCAACTGAAAACCATCGGCGCCGCCCTGCAGCGCCAGCCCTGTCAGCGCGACGCTGGCCTCGGTGGCGCCGTGGCGCACGATGACGGGGATCGAGCTGCCGATCAGGGTGTTGACGATCACGCCGATCTGCTGCCTGGGCGCACTGGCCGCGTCCACGCTGGTGATGCCTTTCGGGTCAGGCAGTTTTTCGAAGTGCAGGTGGGAGCGGTATTCGCCGTCGGCCAGGCCGTCGGGCTTGCGCACCATGATGCGCACCACCTGGGCAGTGCCGGGCTGCAGGGTGATCTGGCGCGGCGAGTACGACAGGATCGGGTCGGCGAACAGCTCGCCTTCGCCCGGCGTGTCGATGCTCTGGAATTCGCCCGTCTCGGTCATGCGCCGGTTGACGAGGCTAATACGGTAGGTGGCCGCTTCGCTGCCGTTGTTGATCAGCTCCACCTGGGCGGCGCGTTGGTTCTTGTTGAACACCACGCGGGTTGGATTGAGCATCAGTTCGGCGTGGGCGGACAGGGCGCCGCCCATCAGGCAGAAGGCCAGCGCGGCGCGGAGGAAAGGACGGGGCAGTGCCATGAAGCTTCCTTGGGTGAGCTACTGGTATTCGACCAGGACGTGGAAGGTGCCGCTGTAGTTGCCGGGCTTCTGGTTGGGCGCGACCTGCAGGGTGGCGCCGACGTTCAGGGGCTGCACGCCGGAGGCCAGGCTGCCGTTCGCACGGCTGCTGACGAAATTCGTGAGCGCCATACTGTTGGCGCCGCTGACCAGGGAGGCCGTGCCGTTCGCGGGCAGGGTGATGATCAACTGCTTGCCGTTGGCCGGAACCTGGAGTGTGAAGCCGGCCGCCGCCGCGGTGGAGGGCAGCAGGATCACGCCGCCGCTGCGGGTGCGTGCGCCGGTATGCGCCACGGTGATGGCGCCGCCGCTGCCGGCTGCAAAGCGACCGAACGCCATGTTGGTGGTCGGCTTGATCGACTGCGCGTGCAGCGGCACGGCGGCGAGCGCGGATGCCGCAAGCAGCATCCGCGTCACGGCCACGCATGGTCCGCGCGTCTTAGTTGTACTCGACGGTTGCAATCACGGTCCCCGTGTAGATGCCAGGCGCCTGGTTGGCGGCCACTGCCAATTGGCCGCCGACATAAATCGACTGGGTGCCGCCCGCATCCAGCGTGCCGCTCGCCACATTGCCTGCCACGGCGTTGCCGGCGGTGAGGTCGCTGAACTTGGTGAGCGTCATGGTCTCGCCGGCGCCGGTGGTGTTGGTCAGCACGGCGGTGCCGGCGTGGACGATCGAGTAGGTGGACGACGCCGTGCCGGTCACGTTGAAGCGCGCGGCGGTGGTGGTGGTGCTGGCGATGGGAACCACGCCGGTGGCGGTGCGCGCGCCACTGGTGCTGACGGTGATGGTGCCACCGGCGCCGGCTGCGAAGCTGCCGAAGTTCAGGTTGGCGGCCGTGGCGATGGCGATCGGGGTGACCACGGTGCCGGTGGCGGTGGCGGTGCCGTCGGCGGCCTGGCTGGCGCCGCTGGCCAACAGGACGGACGCGGCCAGGGCAATCTTCGACAGGGTAGAGTGCTTGCTGAAATGGGTGCTCATGTGAACTCCTGGGATCAGTGGGGGGAACTACATTTCCGAAGTGCAAGCTCATCCTACCGGGATATTTCCGTGTGTAAATAAGAGTCCGGCGCGCTTCGACGCTTGCTTGAGGCGGCTCAAGGCAGCGACCGTGTCAGCGGGCGCAAGTGTTGTTCGGACGCGTCCTAAGGTGGAGCGGGAACAAGCGGAAGGGGCGGGCGCCGGCTGCGCGGCGGGCAGCAGGCCGCAGGCAGGTGCTGCCCTGAATTCGCCTGCAGTGCTCCGATTGCAGCAACGCTGTCAATTTTGCGCATTAGCTTGCGCGAATTGATTCGTGTGAAAAGCCAGGGTGAACCGTTACAGTTTACTCAACTCTCTCATGCGGGCACTGCTGTGGACAAACTGCTTACCTTTCCTGATCTGCCCGGCATGGCGCTCTCGGTACGCGCCAAGGCCCTGCTGTTCCACGATCCGAATTCGGTGGAACTGCTGCGCCGGGTCGAACAGATCGCGCGCAGCGACGCAACCACGCTGATCATCGGCGAAACCGGTACCGGCAAGGAGCTGATCGCACGCCACATCCACGCCAAGTCGGCGCGCCGCGGCCCTTTCGTGGCCGTCAACTGCGGGGCGTTTTCGCCCACCCTGATCGACGCCGAACTGTTCGGCCATGAAGCGGGCGCCTTTACCGGCGCGACCGGCGCGCGTCCCGGGTGGTTCGAGGCGGCCAATGGCGGCACCCTGTTCCTGGACGAGATCGGCGACCTGCCGCAAGCCCTCCAGGTCAAGCTGTTGCGCGTGCTGCAGGAGCGCCAGGTGGTGCGCCTGGGCGCGCGCACGCCGATCCCGCTCAACGTGCGCCTGGTGGCCGCCACCAACGTGGACCTGCATCTGGCGGTGGCGGCCAACCACTTCCGCGCCGACCTGTACTACCGCCTGAGCGTGGCCACCGTGCACCTGCCGCCCCTGTGCGAACGGCCGGGCGACATCCTGCCGCTGGCGCGCCACTTCATCGATTTGTACAGCACCACGCTCAAGCTGGACGGCGTGACGCTGGCGCCGGACGCGCAACTGGCGCTGCTCTCCTACGGCTGGCCGGGCAATATCCGGGAGCTGGAAAACGTGATCCACTTCGCGCTGATCGGCTGCTCCGGCAAGTCGATCAAGGCGGCCGACCTGCGCCTGAACGGCCTGGTGCACCGCAGCGGCGGCGCGCTGGCGGGAGCGGCCCTGCAGCCATCAGCGCCGTCGCAGCCGGCTCATGCCGCCCAGCCGGCGCCGCCGCTCACGCCCGACAGCGCCGAAGCGCGCCTGACGGCGCTCATCACCAGCATGCTGGACGCGGCCCAGAACAACCTGTTCGCGACGGTGGAGCAGGGCCTGGTGCAGACCGCCTTCGAGCGCTGCAACCGCAACCAGGCGCGCACCGCCAAGGCATTGGGACTGTCGCGCAATGTGCTGCGCGCGCACCTGAAGCGCTTCGGCCTGATCGGACCCAGCGCGTCCGACGACGTGGCCGCCGCCGCGCCACAGGATGCGCCGGCGCCGGCGCCGGCCCATCCGCGCCGACGGCGTGGGGACGACCATGCAACTCGCGCTTGATGCCGTCACGGCGGCGCGCGGCGACCGGGTGCTGTTTCGCGACATCAGCTTGAGCTTGAAGCGGGGCGAAGCCCTGCGCGTGCGGGGCGCCAACGGCAGCGGCAAGACCACCTTGCTGCGCCTGCTGTGCGGCTTGGGCAGCCCGGTGGCGGGCGCGGTGCGCTGGGGCGGGAACAGCGTGCAGTCGGTGCGCGACGAATTCCACCGCGCGCTGCTGTACGTGGGCCACGCGGCCGGCGTCAAGGACGACCTGCTGGCCTGGGAGAACGTGGCCGCGTCCAGCGCGCTGGCCGGGCGGCCTTGCACGCGCGCCCAGGCCATTGTGGCGCTGGAGGCGATTGGCCTGGCGCAGCAGGCCTGGCTGCCGGCGCGCGTGCTGTCGCAGGGCCAGCGCCGCCGCGTCGCGCTGGCGCGCCTGTACCTCGATGGCTTGCCCGAGCTGCTGGTGCTGGACGAACCCTTCAGCGCGCTCGACCAGGACGCCATCGGGCGCCTGTGCGCGCGTCTGCGCCGCCACCTGGAGGGCGCGGGCATGCTGGTCTACACCACCCACCAGGAGGTGCCGCTGGAGACAGCGCGCGCGCTCGATCTCGACGCCGCATGCTGACCGTGTTCTGGCACGTGCTGCGGCGCGACCTGCTGCTGGCGCTGCGCCGGCGCGCCGATGTGCTCAGCACCCTGACGTTCTTCGTCATGGTGTGCGCGCTGTTTCCCCTGGCGGTGGGAAGCGAGCCGCAATTGCTGCGCACCCTGGGCCCGGGCGTGGTGTGGGTGGCCGCCCTGTTGGCCAGCACGCTGTCGCTGGCGCGCCTGTTCGCCTTCGACCATGCGGACGGCACGCTCGAACAGATGCTGCTCTCGCCCGAG
>JBKHWY010000043.1:15241-15587 GCA_046566285.1 Gammaproteobacteria bacterium
TGCCGCTGGTGCTGCTTGCGCCCGTGCTGGCGCTGCAGTTCGGCCTGTCCGACCCCGTGCTGGCGGCGCTCGTGGCCGGCCTGGTGCTGGGCACCCCGGTGCTGAGCGTGGTCGGCGCCATCGGCGCGGCGCTGACCCTGGGCGTGCGCGGCGGCGGCGTGCTGCTGTCGCTGCTGATCCTGCCTCTGTACATTCCCGTGCTGATCTTCGGCGCCGGCGCCATCGACGCCGCCATCAACGGCCTGACCCTGCGCCCGCACCTGCTGCTTCTCGCCGGCATCCTCGCCGCCGCCCTGCCGCTCGCCCCTTGGGCCGGGGCTGCGGCCCTGCGGCAGGCGGTGGAGTA
>JBKHWY010000044.1:0-15326 GCA_046566285.1 Gammaproteobacteria bacterium
ACGAACCAGCCGTCGAAAAAGCCCGCCTTTTCCTCGGGCGCCACGTGGATGTCCTGCGCCACCGTGTGCTGGTTATTGGTGGGCACGAAGGTCGTGCCGTGGTTGATCCAGTCGGCGGCCGGCATGTCGCGCATCCACCAGTGGCCGGTGCCGATATGGTTGAGCACCACGTCATGGATCACGCCGATGCCGCGCGCGTTGGCGGCGGCCACGTATTGGCGGAAGTCGTTGTTGCTGCCAAAGCGCGGATCGATCTTGTAGTAATTCGTCAGCGCGTAGCCGTGGTAGGAGTAGTCGGGCTGGTTGTTTTCCAGCACCGGTGTCGGCCAGATCATCGTGAAGCCGAGCTTGCCGATATAGTCGAGCTGGGACTGCATGCCGGCCAAATCGCCCCCGTGGCGCCCGCCCGGCTGGCTGCGCGCCACACCCTGCAGCATGCCGGCCTGGTCATTGGCAGGGTTGCCGTTGGCGAAGCGGTCCGGCATCAGGAGGTAGATGGCGTCGGAAGAATCGAAGCCGCGCCGCTGGCGTGAGCCGGGCATGCGGTTCTCCAGCCGGTAGGGCTGGGTGACGACGACCTCCTTGCCGCGCTTGAACTGCAGCTTCAGTTCTCCGGCCCGCGCGTCCTTGCCGATGATCAGGTTGACGAACACGAAGTTGGGATTGTCGGTGCGCTCGACCTTGCTGATGCGCACGCCGGGATAGCTGAGCGCAGGCTGGAGTTCCGCGATCTTCTCGCCGTGCACCATCACCTGCAGGTCCGGGCGCTGCATGCCGACCCACCAGTTGAGTGGTTCGACATGTTCGATCTGGTAAGGGGCGGCCAGGGCGCACGCGGCGGGCATCCAGGCGACAAGGGCGAAAGCGAGCTTCATGGCGTCTCCGTAATCGATGTAGTAACTCGATTGGAGAATACACCAGTTTGTTGGGTTGGGGTATCGGCGGGGGGTGTTTGGCCTAGGGAATGAGGGGTTCGCAACACGCGCAGTGATGAGGCGTTCGCGTACACCTGTACACGTAAAACCGTCGCCCCGGCGAAGGCCGGGGCCCATAGCGCGCGCGCTCAGAGAGGAACCGTGCCACTGAGGGAATGCGCTATGGATCCTGGCGGGGCCGCCGAGGCCTTCGCCAGAATGACGGTCTTTAGTGCACGGGTGTCTGCGATCGACAGGCGAAGAAGCTTAAGGCGCTCGCTTACTGCCCAGCCGACTCCATCAACCCCCGGCGAATCAAGAGCGGCTCGATCTTCGGCTGGCGGCCACGGAAGTTCTGGAACATGTCCATGGCTTCCATGGTGCCGCCGCGCGAGAGCAGGGTCTTGCGGAAGTGGTCGCCGTTCTTGCGCAACAGGCCGCCGTTTTCCTTGAACCATTCCACCGTATCGGCATCGAGCTTCTCGGCCCACAGGTAGGAGTAGTACCCCGCCGTGTAGCCCCCTTCAAAGCTGTGCTTGAAGTAGGTGGTGCGGTAGCGCGGCGGCACGGGTTCGAAGTCCACGCCCGCTTCCTTGAGCGCATTGGCTTCGAAGGCCAGCACGTCGGTCGGGATCTGCGATGCGGGCAGCTGGTGCCAGCGCTGGTCCAGCAAGGAGGCGGCCAGGTACTCGGTGGTGCGGAAGCCCTGGTTGAACTTCTTGGCGGCCACGACCTTGTCCAGCAATTCCTTGGGCAGCGCCGCGCCGGTCTTGTAGTGCTTGGCGTAATTGGCCAGCACTTCCGGCTCGGCCATCCACATTTCGTTCACCTGCGACGGGTACTCGACGAAGTCGCGCGGCACGTTGGTGCCCGAGAAGCGCGGGTACTTCACGTTCGAGAACATGCCGTGCAGCGCGTGGCCGAATTCGTGGAAGGCGGTGCGCACTTCATCCTCGGTCAGGAGGGTCGGTTCGCCCGCCGGCGGCTTCGGAATGTTCAGGTGGTTGGCCACCACCGAATGCGTGCCCAAGAGGCTGCTTTGCGACACGTATTCGTTCATCCAGGCGCCGCCCTGCTTGTTGCTGCGGGCGTACATGTCGGCCAGGAAGATGGCCAGCTGCTTGCCGTTGGCGTCGAACACGTCGAACACCCGCACGTCCGGGTCGTACACCGGCAAGTCCTTGCGTTCCTTGAACGTGATGCCGTACAGCTTGGTGGCGGCGAAGAACACGCCGTTCTGCAGCACGCTGTTGAGCTCGAAGTAGGGCTTGAGCTGGCTTTCATCGAAGGCGTACTTGGCGTGGCGTACCTTGTCCGAGTACATGTCCCAGTCGTAGGAAGCGACCTTGAAGCCGCCCTTCTCCGCATCAATGACTTTCTGGATCTCGGCCGCTTCCTTGCGTGCATTGTTGACGGCCGGCTTGGCCAGTTCCGACAGCAGCTTGTTGACGGTGGCCGGGTTCTTGGCGGTCTGGTCGTCCAGCGAATACGCCGCGTAGTTCGGGTAGCCCAGCAAGGCCGCGCGTTCGGCGCGCAGCTTGGCGAGCTTCAGGACCACATGGCGGTTGTCATAGTCGCCGCCACGGCTGCCGCGCGCCTGCGACGCGGCCATCAGGCGCTCGCGCACGCCGCGGTTGGTCAGCACCGCGAGCGGCGGCTGGCCGGTGGTGTTCATCAGCGGCACGACGAATTTGCCGTCCATGCCGCGCGCACGGGCGGTCTCGGCCGCAGCGTCGATGGTGGCGTCGGACATGCCGGCCAGTTCTTCGCGGGTATTGACCACCAGCGCCGAGGCGTTGGTTTCCTTCAGCACGTTCTGGGTAAAGCTGGTCTGCAGCGTGGCGATCTGGCCGTTGTAGTCCTTCAGCTTGGCCTTGTTCTCGGGCGACAGCTGGGCGCCGGCGCGCACGAAATCCTTGTGGTAGCGCTCGAGCACGAACTTCGATTCCGGGTCGAGCTTCAACTTGTCGCGCTTGTCGAACAAGGTCTTCACGCGCGCGTACAGCTTCGCGTTCAAAAAGATGGCATCGTTGTGCGCCGCCAGCTTGGGCGACATTTCACGGTCGATCGCGTCCAGCTTGTCGTTGGTGTTGGCCGCCTGCAGGCTCGAGAAGGTGTACTGCACGCGCGCTAGCAAACGTCCGCTTTTCTCCATCGCCACGATGGTGTTCTCGAACGTGGCCGGTTTCGGATTGTTGGCGATCGCTTCGATTTCGCGCAGCTGCTCGGCCATGCCGGCCTGGAAGGCGGGCAGGTAGTGCTCGTCCTTGATCTTGTCGAAGGCGGGGTACTGGTAGGGAAGCGTGCTGGGCTTGGCGAAGGGGTTCGATGCGTCGAGTGCGGGTGCGGCGGCTGCAAGTGCAGGGGTGGCTGCAAACGCCAGCGCAACGCTGGCGGCAATCATTAGCATGTGTGGACGGGTCATGGCATCTTTCACGGGCTAGGGGGAACACTGCCCGTGGGTAACGGGCAGCTTGGGCAGACGATCATAGCAGGTCAACTGGGCGGCGTCACGGTTCGCCCGATATGCATGTGTAGGGGTAAATATGATGAATCGAACCCCGCACAGAAGCGGTAAATCAATAGTGCGGGGGGTTTTCGTTGAGGGGCTGCTGGCCCTGCTGGGCGCGGCTGCGGACATGGTCGATCAGCTGGCTGACCATGGCTTCGAGCTGGCCGATGCGGCGACCCTGTTCGTACACGGTCTGGTTCAGGGTGTCGACCAGGTCTTCCTGCTGCGCCAGCTTGATTTCGATATCGATAAAGCGGGTCTCGGCGTTCACATCGTTCACGGTCGTCTTCCTGGCGGCAAAGCCGGCATTATGCCAGCGCCGCCGCCAGGTTTTCACAGCGGTGTCGAGCGCAGTGTGCGGTGCACCCGGATCAAGCGTGCCAGAGCGTGAACTCGATGCCGTTCTCAATCTTGCCGATCACCTGCAGCTTGTTCTCGGCGCTTTCGCTGAACTGGGCCAGCACGTGGGCGCGGTCCACGCCCTGGTCCAGCGCCGAGGTCCAGAAGTTCAGGCCGGCTTCCTTGGGTGCGCGGTGCAGCACGTGCTGGAACAGCGTGGTGACGAACTCGCTGTTGGACAGGTTGGCGCCGTACTTGGTCTTGAACTGCGCGCTGTTGATGAATTGCGTGGCGATCTGTTCCAAAGTCTGGCCGCTGTCGAGCGCATAGGTCCAGAAGCCCAAGCCGCCCGCCAGCGGAGCGCGATCGAGCGCGGCGGCGAACATGCGGTAGGCCTGGCCGGCATGGCCGTCGATGTCGAGCGCGTACTCGGTGTCGCCGAAGTGGATGCGCTCCACGTTGACCAGCGAATCGGTGCCGCTGTTGGGGCCCGTCACCGTAAAGCCGTGCACGCTCTTGACCACCTTGAAGTTGGCGCGCACGCCTTCGTAGCTGACCGTGTCGATGCCGGCGCCGCCGTCGATGGCGTTGTTGCCGGCCGTGCCCGTCAGCTTGTCGGCCTGGGCCGTGCCAACGCGGTTCAGGTCGCTTGCAATGGTGAAGTGCAGCGGCGCGGTCGCGTTGGCGAAGTTATCGGCCGTGTCCACCGAATGCACGGTGACGTTGTATTCGCCATTGATGAGCGGATTGGAGGCCAGCTTCCAGGCGCCGTTGGCGTCCACCGTGGTTTGGGCGATCGGGGTTTCCACCCCATTGATCTCCTGGGTCAGGATGATCAGGCTGCCCGCCTCGCCCTTGCCGGAAAACTCCGGCTGGTTGCTGCCCGGGGTGGCCAGCTTGACGCTGCCTTCCGGCGTGACGGGACCAACGGTATCGATCTTGAACTCGACCGGTTTGCTGGGCGCGGACACATTGCCGGCGGCGTCGGTGGCGGTGGCCGTCACGGTGTAGTGGCCGTCCGGCAGCGCATCGGTGGCGGTCAGCCACAAGCCCTTGGTGTTGGTCACCACGGTGCCGATCAGCTTGGTGCCGCTGTACAGGCGCACCGTCGAATTGGCTTCCGCACGCCCTGCGAACAGGGGCGTGTCGCCGCTGATGAAGCCGGCGTCGTTGACCGTCAGGTCCGCTTCCGGCGCCGCCGGCGGCGTGGTGTCGAGCACCAGGGCCGCGCTGACGCTGCCGTCCGCAAAACGCAGGACTTCGATCGAATTGAGGGTATCGAAGCCGTCGGTGCCGCGCACCTCCAGGTTCGTCCCGTTGAGCTGGAATTGATAGTTCGAGCGTAGCCCGTTGAACACCGCGGTATCCGTTCCTGCGCCGCCATAAATCATGTCGTTACCTCCCTCGCCTTGCAATATGTCGTTGGATTGAGTCCCGGTCAGCGTCTCGCTCGCGCTGCTGCCGGTGAGGTAACGTGCACCGGTAGCAGATCCGATGCCGAGGGCACCGCCGAGTCCATCTCCACCGTACAGCCAGTTCAGCGCGGCCAGGTCGTAGGCCTGGTAGGTCGAATAGGGACCGCCCACGTTTTTGTACGACATCAGCGTCAGCGCCGTGTTGTCCTGGCCACTGGGCAGGACCGGCGACTGCTCGAACGGGTGTTTCAGGCCCATGGCGTGGCCCAGCTCGTGCAGCAGGGTTTCATAGCCCCCGGTGCCCGGCGTGAGCGTGGCGTTGTAGTTCCTGAACTCCGCGTTATCCAGGTACACGTACACATTCGGCGCGTACTGGGTCACTTCGTCGGTGGAGCCGTTGTGCAGGTAGCGTGCACTCCAGCTGCACAGGCCGGCCGTGTTGGCGCTGGCGGCCAGGTCGGCGTTGGCGAAATGCAGCTGGGCTGCGGCGCCGTTGGACGATTCGACAAACTGGACGCCTGTCACCGACGTCAGGTAAGCCAGCGCACTGCGGGCTGAGGCCTGCTGGGTGCTGGACAAGCCGCTCGCGACGCCTGTGTAGTTGCCGTTCGCAGCTTCCATATTCGACGAAGTCGAAAAGGTGTAAGTGATGGTATTGCCGCCAATGCCGAGGAAGTTCCAGTTCGGTCCTTCGTCGAGCAAGGCGTCAATGTGGTTCAGGCCGGAGACCGGCGGATTGGTAATGTCGTTGAGCGTTGCCATGCTGGTCAATACAATGGAAATTGTCTGCCGTCATCGGCAGCTCGTTTCAGTATTTCAAAGGGAATTTCCTATGTCAAACGAATTTCAATCGTGCGCACCCGTTATCAAAAATAAAATAGATATTTAACACTTGGCAGGTGGAAATTACACAACACCGTGGCGCCGCCGCCGCGATGGGCGGGTTCACAAGGGTTTGAACCACAACGCCAGATCGTCGGCCAGCGCCACGCTGTCGCGCGGCCGGAAGGGTTCAAGGTGGACCCGGACCGCCGACATCCGATCCAGGCGGAACATGCGCCCCGCCTGCCGGTCCATGTCATAGCCCAGCAGATACCAGGCCGGATGGTTCAACAGTAAATACTGCGGTTCGGCGACCCGGTGGGTCTGGCTGCCGTGCCCGTCGCGGTAGCGAAAACCGACCCGCTGCATGCTCACGAAGCCGCTCTGGAGGGTGGCCATGTCGGCCCGGGCAGGGGCGCTCCAGCTGGTGCGCACCTCGTCGGACGCCTGGTTGCCGACCAGGATGCGCTTCCTGAAGCGGTTGACCGCGCGCCGGTCGTCCGGGTGGAACACGGCACTCAGGCGCCGGCGCAGGCTGCCCAGGTTGGCGCCCAGCAGCGGCAGCGTCAGCGACTCCGCCAACGCGAGCGCCAGCAGGAGGTCCAGCGATTCCTCCGGCGTCAGGCGCAAGCGCGGCAAGGCACTGTGATGCCCCAGGCCCACGCCGCCCCCACGGCCGGGCTCCGTATCCAGCACCACATCGTCGCATCGCAACCGTGCGATGGCGCGGCGCACCGTGCGCAGGCTCACCCCAAGTTCCTGTGCAATCTCCCGCCCGGTGCGGCGGGTACCGTCGGCCAGCAGTCCCACCAGTTCGTCGTCGATCAGTTTCGCCATCGGACAATGGTGCCACAAAGTGACATCATTTGACGACATCATGGCGGCATTGCAACCCACGGAGACACCATGACTTCCATCGACACCGGCCTGCGCCATGAGATCGTGCTATTTCGCTTCCTTCCCGACTGCCCGTACGAGCAGCAGCATGCCTACATGGACGCGATGGCCGCCTGGCTCGCCCGCCAGCCCGGCTACCTCAGGCGCCAGTGCTTTTACGAGGAGGGGCAGAATCGCTGGATCGATATCGTCACCTGGCAGAGCCTTGCGTTCGCCGAGCAGGCCATGGCGCGCAGTCTCGAGGATCCCGACCTTCAGCCGGTGCTCGCGAACATCGACAGTGCGGATATCACGATGGGACATTACGTGCAGGTCGCTTGACTAAATGGGCCGGCGGCGCCGGCCCGGCGGCGAATGATCTGCCGTCATCGCCTTTGGGCGGCCGCGATGGCCTGGCGCACGGCCGCCGTGACGATGTCCGGATGGGTCAGCGGCATCTGGTGGCTGGCGTCCACCACGCGGGTCACCGCGTTCGGATACATCGCGCGCACCAGTTCATGGGTGGCGCGGTCGGTGCGGAAGGCGCCGAAGTCGACCGGGATCGCGGTGGCCGACGTGGGCTGGTTGACGAGCCGGATGATCGGCTTGTCATCGATCCCGGGCAAGGCCAGCACGGCTTCGCCGGTCGCGTCAATGGCGCTGATTTCCTGCCACACCGTGCGCGAGAACGCCAGCCGGCCGGCGATGCGGGTGATGAGCGGGAAGTCGGCCGGGTTCTTCACCATGCGGGGATACATGCTGTCCACCAGCACCAGCGCTTTCACTTCAGCGGGCCAGGTGCGCGCGAACTGCTGCATGTACAGCCCGCCCAGCGAATGGCCCACCAGCACATAGGGCGGACGCAAGCCCTTGTGGCGCAGCAGCCGGCGCAGTTCCTCGACAATGGTGCCGCCGTCGCGCGGCGTGTCCGTCACCTCGCTGTTGCCGTAGCCCGGGCGGTTGTAGGCGAACACGGTAGCCTCGCGCCCGACCTGTTCCAGCACCGTGCCCCATTTGTCGAGCGTGCCGCGCGAACCCGATTCGAACACCACCACGTCGGGCGAAGCGGGATGGCGCAGGGTCAGCGATTCGATGCGGCGCCCGCCGACGCTATCGAGCGTCGGCTCGGGCGCGCCGGCGGCATTCACGGCCAACAGCAAGGACAGGCAGGCAAGGACGGGGCGTAACAGCGGCATGGGCGTCTCCACGAAATGAAAAACGCCAGCATCGCGCGCCGCACGCGTCCTGGCAGCCGCCCTGCGACGAATCGACAGCCGGCCCGATGGATGGCAACTACGGGGAGTGAATTGCAGTTACATGGGCCGGAACAGGTGCACGAAGGCACGGCTGACCGGCAGCTCGTTTGGGTGGCCGCGCAGGCGCACGAACAGGCGGCTCGCGTCGTCGCGCCGGGTGCCTTCCAGCCAGGCCAGGTTGATGATGGTGGCGCGGTGCACCTGCCGGAATTGCTCGGGGTCGAGCTGCGCGGCCAGCTCGGTGATCGGGGTGCGGATCAGGTATTCCCCATGCGCGCTGGCCACCACCGTGTACTTGTCGTCGGAGTGAAAGCAGCGCACGTCGGCCACGTCGATGTGGCGGGTGCGCTCGCCCTGGGCGGCCAGGATGTAGCGCAGGCGCGGCATGGACGGCACGGGCGGCAGGCACGGCGCGGCCGTCAACCGGCGCAGCGCGTGCGCCAGGGCCGCGTCGGATGGGGCTGCCGCTGCCTGCAGGCGCGCCACCGTGCGCGCCAGGCGCTCGCTGCTGACGGGCTTGAGCAGGTAGTCGAGCGCCGCCTGCTCGAAAGCCTGCACCGCATGCTGGTCGAATGCGGTGACGAACACCACCCGGGTCGCGCCCTCGATGCCCTGTGCGACTTCCAGCCCGGTCAGGCCCGGCATCTGGATGTCGAGGAAGGCCAGGTCCGGCTCCAGTTCGGCAATGCGGGCGGCCGCGTCGATGCCGTTTTTCGACACGTGCACGATCTGCAGACCGGGCCACAGGGCCAGCAGCTGGTCGCGCAGGTAGAGCGCCAGGTGCGGCTCGTCGTCGGCGATCAGGGCGCGCGTCATGCTTGCGTCGCGCCGGCGCGCCAGGGCAGTTCCAGGGTCGCTTCCGTGCCCACCGCGCGCGCCTGCAGGCGCAGGCTGGCCGCGTCCCCGTACCTGGCCGCCAGCCGCGCGCGCAGGTTGGCCAGCGCCATCCCGGCGCCCGGCCGCGCGCGTGCGGGCGCGTCCAGCCCCATGCCGTCATCAAGCACGCTGATTGCCAGGCGGTCGCCCTGCAGGTCGGCCGTGATCACGATCTCGCCGCCGTCCAGCTTGGGGTCCAGGCCGTGGTGGATGGCGTTTTCCACCAGCGGCTGCAGCATCAGCGGCGGGATCGCGGCGGCGCGCGCGGCCTCGCTGGCTTCGACCCGAAAGCGCAGGCGCTCCTCCATCCGGATCTGCATCAGCGCCAGGTAGCTGTGCGCCATCTCCAGTTCCGCCGCCACCGTGCTGTCGCCCTCGCGTAGCTGGGACAGGCCGGCGCGCAGGTAAGTCGAGAACGTCTCCAGCATGCGCTTGGCGCGCGGCGGGTCGTAGTCCATCAGGCTGTGGATATTGGCCAGGGTATTGAACAGCAGGTGCGGCTCGATCTGGCCCTGCAACAGGCGCAGGCGCGCATCCAGCGCATCGCGGCGCAGGGCCTGCTGGCGCAGGCGCGCACGCCACCCCGCCCAGTTCACCGCCAGGAGCAGCAACATGAACAGGGCGAACTTGGTCAGCGCCACGGGCAGCGACACGAACATGCCGGCCACCTTGAAGCCCACCAGGTAAGGCACGACGGTAAAGCCGATTGCCGTGCCGAGCAGGATGCCCGCCAGCGCCAGCGCGCACAGCAGCATGCCGGAGCGGATGTCGCGCGCCTCGGCCATGCGGTCGATCAGCGCGGCGGGCAGGACGCGCCGGGCCAGGTGCAGCACGCCGAACAGGGTATGCACGATGCACAGGCAGATGCCGATATTGGGCAGCAGCGAGGCCCACCACCAGTTGGGGTAGTCCACGTGTCCGATGAGGGCCACCAGGCCCATGAGGCCAAGCGCCAATGCCACGGCGAGGAGGGAGGCGGCGGCCAGGCGCGCCGCCAGCGGCACGGCATGGCGGGGGCGCAGTTCGAATAGCGCGGCAAACGCTCGCAGCCAGGAGGCAGGCGCCCGCATGTTCCGCCTTATGCCTTGGGCGTGGCCAGCAGCGCCTTCAGGCTGGCCAGCCGGTCCTTGGGCGAAATCACTTCGGATTCCTTGGGCGGCGCATCGCCCACGTCCAGCGCCATCTCCTTGATGAAGCGCGACACGTCGCAATGCACCTGCTCGCCGGCGCGCTTCCTCTTCTTGCACCAGCTGATGGTCAGCGTGCGCTGGGCGCGCGTGATCCCCACGTACATCAGGCGGCGCTCTTCCTGGATGCGCGCAGCCACCGTCTCCACCGGGGCGTCCGGGTCGCCCTTGTGCGGCAGGATGCCCTCTTCCACCCCCACCAGGAACACGTGCGGGTATTCCAGGCCCTTGGAGGCGTGCAGGGTCGACATGCGCACCGCGTCCGGCTCCTCGTCCTGCCCTTCCAGCATGCTCATCAGGGCCACCATTTGGGTCAGCTCCAGCAGGTTCTTTTCCTCGCCGGACTTGTCACGCCCGCCGTTGCCGCGCTCCTTCAGCCAGTTGGTGAACTCCAGCACGTTCTGCCACTTGGACTGCGCCGCGCGTTCCTCGAAGGTGTCGTACAGGTAGCTCTCGTAGGCGATCTCCTTCATCATGTCGTCCAGTACGGCGGCGGCATTTTCGCCGCTGCCGGACGGCCCCGGCCTGCTGGCACGCGCTTCCAGGTTGTTGATGAAGTTGCAGAAGTCGCGCAGCGGCAGCAGCTGGCGGTCCGGCAGCTTGGCTTCGATGCCGCCCTTGAACACGGCCTCGAACAGCGAGCAGTTCCACTGGCGCGAGAATTCGCCCAGCACTTCCAGCGTCGCCATGCCCACCCCGCGCTTGGGCGTGGTCACCGCGCGGATGAAGGCCGGGTCGTCCCCCTCGTTGGCGATCAGGCGCAGGTAGCTGATGATGTCCTTGATCTCCGCCTTGTCGAAAAAGCTCTGGCCACCGGAGATCGTGTACGGAATGCGTTCCTTGCGCAGCGATTGCTCGATCACGCGCGCCTGGTGGTTGCCCCGGTAGAGGATCGCGTAGTCCGACCACTTGTTCTTGCGCTGGAAGTGGTCGGCCGAGATCATGATCGCCACCTGCTCGGCCTCCTGCTCGTCGCTGTGCATGGCCATCACCTTGATCGGCTCGCCCAGCCCGTGCTCGGACCACAGGGACTTGTCGAACAGCTTCGGGTTGTTCGAGATGACCGCGTTGGCCGCCTGCAGGATGCGGGTGGTGGAGCGGTAGTTCTGTTCCAGCTTGATGACGCGCAGGTCGGGAAAGTCGGTCTGCAGGGTCTTCAGGTTTTCCACGGACGCGCCGCGCCAGGCATAGATGGCCTGGTCGTCGTCGCCCACCGCCGTGAACATGGGCTTTTTGCCCAGGCCCGTCACCATCAGCTTGACCAGCTCGTACTGGCAGGTGTTGGTGTCCTGGTACTCGTCCATCAGCAGGTAGCGCAGGCGGCGCTGCCACTTGTCGCGAATCGGCTCGTTATTGCGAAACAGCTCCACCGGCAGGCGGATCAGGTCATCGAAGTCCACCGCCTGGTAAGCCTGCAGGGTCGCCACATAGCTGCGGTACACGCGCGCGGCCAGCGCTTCGTCCTCGTCGCGGGCGTTCTTGATGGCGATTTCCGGGTCCACCAGGCCGTTCTTCCACAGCGAGATGGCGGTCTGAATGCTGCGGATGATCTGCTTGTCGGTGGTGATCGCCAGGTCCTGCACCAGGGCGTAGCAGTCGTCGCTGTCCATGATCGAGAAGCGGTCCTTCAGGCCCACCCCGGCCGCTTCCTGGCGCAGGATCTTCACGCCCAGCGAGTGGAAGGTCGAGACGGTCAACTGCTTGGCCTGGCGCGGCTGCTTGAGCAGCTTGGCGATCCGCTCCTGCATCTCCAGCGCGGCCTTGTTGGTGAAGGTCAGCGCCGCGATGGTGCGCGGATCGTAGCCGCGGTCCTCGATCAGGTGCGCGATCTTCTGGGTGATCACGCGCGTCTTGCCCGAGCCCGCGCCGGCCAGCACCAGACAGGGGCCGTCCAGGTAGGTGACGGCTTCGCTTTGCGGCGCATTCAGGCCGAACTTGGGGGAACTGGACATCGGGAGACTTTCAGGCGTGGCGCGTGCGAACAGCCGGCCATTGTAGCGTACCCGGCCGTCGGCGGCAGCGGCCCGGCTGCCGTAAAATACAACAATGAAAACCCTCCTGACAGCCTTGCTGGCCGCGCTCGGACTGCCTGCGGCAGCCGCTTCCCTGACCCTGGCGGCGGCCTCCGACCTCACCTACACCATGGACGACCTGGCCGCCGCCTTCCGCGTGCAGGAACCGGGCGCCGAGGTCAAGGTGATCCTGGGCGCCTCCGGGTCGCTGTCCACCCAGATCAGGAACGGCGCGCCCTACGACGTGTTCCTGTCGGCCGACACCGCCTATCCGGCGCGCCTCGCGCGCGAAGGCGCGGCCGATGCCAGCACGCAGATCACCTACGCGGTCGGCCAGGCCGTGGTCTGGTCGCTCGACCCCAAGCTCGACGTCAAGCACGGCATGAACCTGTTCAAGGATGCGCGCGTGGCCAGGGTCGCGATCGCCAACCCCGAGGTGGCGCCATACGGGCGCTTCGCGCGCGCGGCCCTCAAGCACCATGGCGTGTGGGATGCGGTGGCGCCCAAGCTGGTCATCGGCGAGAACATCGCCCAGACCGCGCAGTTCGTTCAGACCGGCAATGCGCAGGTGGGCATTGTCTCGCTGGCCACCGTGGTGTCGCCGCGCATGCGCGGGATCGGCGCCTACTTTGCGATTCCCGCCGATGGCCTGGAGCCCATCGAACAGGGCGCCATCGTCACCGCTCACGGCAAGGACAATTCCCTGGCCCGGCGCTTCATGGCCTTCCTGCGCTCGCCCGCCGCGCGCGCCATCCTGCAGCGCAGCGGCTTTCGCCTGCCGCCCGAATGACCTGGTCGGCGCCGCCCGAACTGTGGGATGCGGTCGGCCTGACCCTGCGCCTGGCCGCGGTCTCCTCCTTCGTGCTGCTGGTCGTCGGCGTGCCGCTGGCGAACTGGCTGCACACCACGCGCCAGCGCTGGGCCGTGCTGGCCGAAACCCTGGTCGGTCTGCCCATTGTGCTGCCGCCCACGGTGCTGGGCTTCTATTTGCTGCTCTTGATGTCGCCCCGCCAGCCGATCGGGCAGGCGTGGGTCAGCGTGTTCGGCCAGCCGTTGCCGTTTTCCTTCGCCGGCCTGGTCGCCGGCTCGGTCGTGTACAGCCTGCCCTTCGCCGTCCAGCCTTTTCTGGCCGCGTTCCGGGCCGTGAAGCCCGAGCTGCAGCAGTCCGCGCTGGCGTTGGGCCTGACGCGCGCCCAGGTGTTCCGCCACATCGTGCTGCCGCTGTCGCGCAACGGGATTTTGACCGGGGTGTCACTGAGCTTTGCGCACACGATGGGCGAATTCGGCGTGGTGCTGATGCTGGGCGGGAGCATTCCCGGCCAGACCCGCGTGGCCTCGATCGCGCTCTACGACGAAGCGCAAAAGCTCAATTACGAAGCGGCCCATGCCTATGCGGCCGTGCTGCTGGCGATCTCCTTTGCCGTGCTGGTGCTGATCGCCTTCCTGCAGCGGCGCAGGCAGCACAGGATTGTGCTGCCGCGCCAGTAGGAGCGTGCTCGACCTGCTTATTGCTTGCGTCGGCGTGCCGCACCTGCCAGGGCTAACAAACCCGCACCGAGCATCATGTAGGTGTGCGGTTCGGGTACCGCAGTCACCGTGGCAACCGTCTGATCGACCCAGCGCCCGCCGAACTCGCCGGGCTCTCCGGAGTACGGGAAGAAAACGTTGGCGTAGTAGGCGCCCACGTCGACCACGGTGATCGAGCGCCCGTACTCGTAGCTCACGTCGCGCCGGATGCCAAAGTCGAGCGCACCGGCTGGATCGAATGAAAACCGAGAAATTGTGCAACCGCTACAGGTGGTGAGGTCGTAGCCCTGGTATTCGAATAGCTTGAGCTCGGATTGCTCGAATTTGCCGTCTCCGTTGAGATCATCCACAGCGAACGTCCCCGAGATGGTCGTTTCTGAGATGATGTCATAACCCCAGTAATCCCCAAAGTTCTTGAACGACCACTCGAACGTCTGTTCAGCGGCCTGGAGCGGGGAAAGGCTTATCAGCAACGCGGCTCCAATTAACAGTTTTCGCATACATGCCTTTCTAGAAATATTAGAAAAACGTTATCATAACACTCAGTTTGCTGCCAGGTGCGGGAGACTTCTACCGCTTCATGAAGTGACTATACGGCCGGGATGACGTCGAGGCGTCGTTGGAAGCCGCAGACCCGTCCGCCGCGTTACCCTCATGCCGGACCGACTGATCGTGAATTGCGGGTCGGGGTATCGCATGCGCGATGGCCAGCGCTGATATCGTGGCCGGCGTGGCCCGGCGAAGCGACCGAGGCGCGCATTACGCGGCCATGAAAGTGTCATAAAGCGCATCGTTGGCACAGGGTTGCCCACCGAACCGCAGTTGCGGAGAGGTGCGTACCGCCATCGGCTGTTCGTCCGCCAGCAGGGTCAGCACCGCCGGCGCATCGAGCCCGTTGATCGCGGCCTGGAACTGGCGCACCAGTTCGCGGCACAGCTTTTCGCTGGACGATGCTTCCTCCGAATGTTCACGCAGCCGCCTTCTCGCCCGCGCCAGGTATTGGCGCGCGTTCACCGCCGTCGTGCCCAAGGCAGCGGCGATGTCCGCGTGCCGGCATTCGAACGCTTCATGCAGCACCAGCGCCATGCGCTCGGATGGACTCAGGCACGCCAGCAGGCGCGCCAGCGCTTCGCCCAATTCCGCACGGCGCAGCAGCGCGTCTTCCGGCAGCGCGGGCGCGCCTTCCGCCGCCAGCTCCAGGGCAATGTGCGCGGCGGCCGCATCGCGCGTGCGCTGGCGCAGCCGGTCGATCGACTGGTGCTGCACCACGGTGGTCAGCCACGCGGCCGGCGTGGCCACCGCATCCTGCCTCGCCCGATGCCACTTGAGGAAGCAGTCCTGCACGATGTCTTCGGCGTCGGCCTGGTCACCCACGATGCGGCGGCTGATCGCAATCAAGCGTGGACGCAGCTGCTCGAACTGGGCGCAATGGTGGTCAGGTAAGGGTGGCATCGGTGCTCTCCTGCGGTAGTGGTGCCTCTTGACGCTGCAAGCGCGCTGGATGTGACAGGGCGGCGCGATATTTTTGTCATCGTCACACCCGGCAGGGCCGGCTGCGTCAAGCGGGCGTATCCACTTTACCCCGAAAGG
>JBKHWY010000045.1:0-14964 GCA_046566285.1 Gammaproteobacteria bacterium
CGGAAGGGCGACAGGCCCGGGTTGCCGCCGCTGCCGGTGTAGATGTTGCGGGTGCGGTCCACTGAGAACTGGTTACTGGCGCGCATATCGGACAGCGTCGGGCGCGCCATCACCTTGGCCAGCGCGAAGCGCACGGTCTGCTGGCTGCCCAGGTCGAAACCCAGGTTCAGGCTGGGCAGCACGTCGGTGTAGGTGGTGCCCGCCTCCACCGCATGCACCGGACGATCGCGGTCGCTGGTGCCGCCGTTCTGGTCCACCGAGAGCGCTTGCGAGCTCTGGTCGGTGCGGATCACCTGCAAGCCCACGTTGCCGTGCACGCCGATGCCTGCCACCTCGGTGCCGATATTGGCGCGCACATAGGCGGTATCGACCTTCTCGCGCACGGTCCAGTCCTTGTTGTAGATATACGGGTCGCGCTTTTCCGTATAGTCGAACACCCGCTGGCCCACGGCGTAGGGATCGAAGTACAGGATCGACAGGCCGGATTCGCCGGCCGGGCCAACCTGCGGGTCGGGCATGGGCAGCGCGGCCGCGCGGTCGTTGCCGCCGCCCTTGATCCGGCCCAGGAATTCCATGAAGCCGCGCTGCTTGCTGCGGTCCGACACGTTCACGCCGGCCTCGACGTCGCTGAACGGCAGGCCGTCGCCCAGGGTGCGGCGGGCCGACAGGCGCACGGCCTTGATGCGGTCCGACACTTCCGAATTGCGCAGGTAGGCGGCCTGGATGTCGCTGCCGCCCCAGCCCAGCACGTCGGACAGGCGCATGATGGACGGGTCGGCATAATTGAGGTGGGCGCCGAAGCCGAAGTCGCGCGTGCTGAACGTGACTTCATCGAGCGCCGCCGTGCCGCCCGCGCCATAGGCGCCGGCATAGGACTCAGCGCGGCTGTCGGTACGCGTGGCCTTGTTGTACGACAGGTCCAGGCTGCCCGTCCAGTCGGGCGAGAAGCGCGCGGTGCTCTTCCAGCCCACGGATTTGGTTTTCTCGACCGCGTATTCGCCGCGGTTCTGCACCACGCCGCGCACATTGTCGAAGGTGCCGGCCACCACCCGGTTGCCGTCCAGCTCCGCGCGGATCAGGGCGCCCGGCTGGTCCGTCAGCGAGGAGCGGGGGACGTAGGAATCGTTCAGCGGGAACAGCAGCCCGTGGTCGGTGCCGCGGTGGTCGTACCGGGAATAGAACAGGTCGAGGGTGCTGTTGAAGTCGCGCGAAGGGCGGACCTGCAGCACGGCCATGACGCCATCGCGCTTGTCGTCGTCGGTGCCGGACCAGGCTTCGATGCCGTTGTAGGGTACATCGACGGTCTTGCCCTGGTACTGCGCCGTGCCCGCACCCCAGCTGACGAAACGGCTGGTGTGCGGGGTATCGTTCAGGCGCGCGTACCCCAGCGCCAGGCCGACGGTGCGGCCCGCGAACTGGTCGATGTAGGACGCGGAAAAGCGGCTGCCGTTGCCATGTTCCTCGGTGCCCAGGCCCGAGCGCACCGCGCGGGCGTTCAGCGCCACGGTGCGCTGGCCGAAGTCGAGCGGACGCACGGTCTGCATGTCGGTGGTGCCCGACAGCCCCTGGCCGACCAGGGCCGCATCAGGCGTCTTGTAGATCACCACCCCGGCCAGCAGTTCGGCAGGGTATTGGTCGAATTCGACGCCGCGGCTGTCGCCCGTGGAGACCTGTTCGCGTCCGTTCAGGAGCGCCGTGGAGAAGTCCGGCGACATGCCGCGAATGCTGACCGCCTGGGCGCGGCCCTTGAAGCGCTGCGCCGTGACCCCTGGCAGGCGCGCGATCGACTCGGCGATGCTGGCGTCGGGCAGCTTGCCGATGTCTTCGGCGGAGATGGCTTCGACAATGGATTCGGCGTTCTTTTTCACCGAAATGGCTTCCTCGATGCCGCGCCGGATCCCGGTCACGACCACCGTCTGCACGGGCGCGCCGGCCTGCGCGGTGTCCTCATTGCTGGTCTGGGCCGAGGCCGGCGTCCAGGCAAACAGCGCGGCGCACGCCGCTGCGATGGGGGTGAGGCTCAGCGTCAAGCTGGGTTGCAGGCGGCGGCCAAATCGATCAGTCACTACAGTTCTCCTGTTATCAGTTATTGAGTGATGCTGTAGTAAAGATACAAACCGTCAGCCCGACGCGCCATCCACTGTGACGTAAGTACGACGATTCCGAGGAGAGGATTTGAAGCGCCCGTGAAGGAAACCTTGAGAAATCATCATCACCGCTTGAGTAGCTGAGCTACATTTCTGCGGTAAACGGCGCTAAACTTGGCCTATGAAAATATTTCTGATCGAAGATGACATGGCGATCGGCCACGCCGTGCTCTCCGTGCTGCAAGACCTCGGGCACAGCGTGGTCTGGGTGCGCATGGCCGGGAGCGTCACGCCCGAGGCGGTGGCCGGCAAGTTCGACGCCATCCTGCTCGACCTCGGACTGCCGGACGGCGACGGCATCGCCCTGCTGCGCCGCCTGCGCGCCGACGGGGTGACCCTGCCGGTGCTGATCCTGACCTCGCGCGACAGCCTGGAAGACCGGCTGATGGGGTTCAACAGCGGCGCCGACGACTACCTCATCAAGCCCTTCGACATTCCCGAACTGCTGGTGCGCCTGCGCGCCATCGTCGCGCGCGCCGGCGGCCCCATCGAATCGAAGGAACAGGTGTGGAAGGTGGGCGACCTGCAGCTGCACGAGGGCCGCTTCCAGGTGCTGCGCGCGGGCGCGTCCGTCGTCCTGTCCAAGACCGAGTTCGCCCTGCTGCTGGCCCTGATGCGCCAGCCCGACCGGGTGCTGACCCGCACCGAGCTCGAACGGGGCGTGCTGCCACACAGCGAAGGCCATACGCTCGATGTGCACATCTCCAACCTGAGAAAGAAGATCGGCGACGGCTACATCCGCACCGTGCGCGGCATCGGCTACATGGTGCAGCGTGCCCCGGCCTAGCGGGTCGCTTCCCTTTCGCTTGCGCTTTCCCGGGCGCGCGTCGCTGTTTCGCCGCCTGATGGTCGGCTTCGGCCTGGTGCTGCTGGCGATCAGCCTGGGCGGCATGGCGCACAGCCTGTACGACGCCTTGAGCCGCCAGTACGACAACACCTTCAGCGAAAACCGCATCCGCGCGCGCGAAATCATGCTGACCCTGGCGCCGGTCGCGGGCCAGCCCGAGCAGCTGCTGGCCACGGCGCGCACCGTCGAGGCCCTGCAGCGCGAACTGTTCCGCGACCTGGCCTACCTCTCGCACGTGCGCCTGCGCATCTGGAAGGATGGCCGCCTGGTGTTCAATTCCGCGCCCGAGCTGCCGGACCGGCTGCCCGCACGCGCCGGGGCCGATCCTGCCATTCCCAACGCCTGGGTGGCCTGGACCGAACACGACGCGCGCGCCGGCCTGGTGGTCGAGCGCCACCACGAGGTGGACGACGCCTGGGTGCTGACGGCCGCCGGAGCGCGCTACCTGTTCATGCCGTTTGTGTCGAACCTGCTGCTGCTGATGCTGGCGGCCTGGTGGATCGTCGCCACCGGCCTGCGCCCCTTGCGCGACATCGCCGCCCTGATCGCCCAGCGCTCGGACGCGGATCTGTCGCCCCTGCCCGACAGCCACTACCGCGAGCTGTCCCCGCTGGTCAATGCGATCAATGGCCTGATGACGCGCCTGGGCGCACGCATCGCGCGCGAGCACGAGGTGCTGGTCGACGCGGCCCACGAACTGAAAACCCCGCTGGCGGCGATCCAGCTCAATGCCCACCTGGTGCTGAGCCGCGCGGAAGCAGGCAACCTGGCCGGCAGCCTGGAGGCCGGGGAATCGCTGCGCGAAGGGGTCACGCGCGCCACCCACAACGTGCACCAGCTGCTGGCGCTGGAGCGCCTGGGCGCCGACTCCACCTCCAGCCCCCCGGCCCGGCTCGATGCCGCCGGCTTCCTGCGCGACCGCCTGGCCATCGCGGCCGCGCTGGCGGTGCAGCGCGGTATCGACATCGAACTCGATATCGAACTTGGGCTCGACCGCGGCCCGCCCTGCCTGCTGCTGGCACACCGCGAAAGCCTGGCTGCCATGCTGGACAACCTGGTCGGCAACGCCATCAAGTATTCGCCCGACGGCGGCGCCGTCAGCGTGCGCCTGGCGCGCTGCGACGACCTGCTGCGCCTGACCATCAGCGACCAGGGGCCAGGGATCGACCCCAGCCTGCGCACCAAGGTGTTCGAACGCTTCTACCGGGTGCCGGGCCAGGCGCAGTCGGGCAGCGGCCTGGGACTGGCGATCGCGCGCCGCGCCGCCACCCGCTGCGGCGCCACCATCCGGCTGGGCGCCGGTGCGCATGGCGTCGGCCTGTGCGTCACGGTCGACTTCACCGAAGTCCAGTGGGCGGCGCAGCCGGCCTGACGCCGAGACCTGTTGGCACTTACCAGGCCAGCACCACCGAAGTCATGGCCGGCAGCGCCAGCGGCGCACGCAGGTCGACCGTGGCGCCGGTCAGCACGTTCTTGGCCGTCGTGGCGCCCTTGATCGAACCGGTGAAGCGCTGCAGGTCAAGCTGGCTGGCCTGGGCGTTCTTGTTCAGCACCACCATCACGGTCTCCTTGCCGTCGGCGCGGAAGTACACGTAGCTGCCGTTCTCGGGCAGGTAGTGGGTCAGCTTGCCGTACTTGAGCGCCGAACTGGTCTTGCGCCAGTTGAACAGGGTGCGCACGAACTGCTGCATGTCGCGCTGCTGAAGGCATTGGCCTGGTCGCCTTCCCAGCCACCCGGCATGTCCGCGCGCAGGCGCCCGTCGTCGCGCACCTTGGAGCCGCCGATCAGCACTTCGGTGCCGTAAAACACCTGCGGGATGCCGCGCGTGGTGGCCATCAGAATCACGTCGGTCTTGGCCAGGTCGATGTTGTTATCGACCTGCGCCAGCACGCGCGGACGGTCGTGGTTATCCGGGAACAGCAGCAGCTTCATCGGATCGGCGTACAGGTAGTCGGCCGCCAGGATCTCGTAGATCTTGATGAGTCCCTGGCCGCTCGATTCGGGCGCCGTCAAGGCATCCGGCACGGTGTCGGTGAGCGGGAAGTCCATCAGCGTGGGGAGTTCGGAGCGCCAGCCATTGCCGTTGGCGACGCCCTTCTGCCAGTACGCCACCATGTGCGGACGGCGGTCCATCTCCTCGCCCACCACATTCATGTGCGGGTATTCGGCGCGCACGGCGCGGTTCCAATCGTTCAGGAAGGCCGGGTCGGAATACGAATACGTGTCCTCGCGGATGCCCGACAGGTTGGCGTACTCGATCCACCACACCGTGTTCTGGATCAGGTAGCGCGCCAGCAGCGGGTTGCGCTGGTTCAGGTCGGGCATGCTGGCGTCGAACCAGCCGTCGAAGAAGCGCGCCTTGTCCTCCGGCGCCACGTGGATGTCCTGCGCCACCGTGTGCTGGTGATTGGTCTGCACGTAGCGGGTGCCGTGGTTGACCCAGTCGGGCGTGGGCAGGTCGCGCATCCACCAGTGATGCGCGCCGATGTGGTTCAGCACCACGTCATGGATCACGCCCAGTCCGCGCGCGTTGGCGGCGGCCACGTAGCTGCGGTAGTCCTCGTTGCTGCCGAAGCGCGCATCGATCCTGTAATAGTCCGTCAGCGCGTAACCGTGGTAGGAGCCTGCCGGCTGGTTGTTTTCCAACAGCGGCGTGGGCCAGATCATCGTGAAGCCCAGGTCGCGCACGTAATCCAGGCCGGCCTGCATGCCGGCCAGGTCGCCGCCATGGCGCATATTGGGATTGGCACGGTCCACCCCATCCAGCAGGCCGCTCTGGTCGTTCGCCGTGCTGCCGTTGGCAAAGCGGTCGGGCACGATGAGGTAGATGGCGTCGCCCGCACCGAAGCTGCTGCGCTCGGCCGAATGCGGACGGCGCGCTGCCAGCCGGTAGGCGTGGTGCGCCACCACCTCGCTGCCGCGCCGGAACTGCAGGTCCAGCGCGCCGGGTTTGGCGGCGCGGTCGATGTTCAGGTTGACGAACAGGTAGTTCGGGTTCGCCGTGCGCTCCACGCCGGTGATGCGCACGCCCGGATAATCCAGCCTGGGCGTCAGCTCGCCGATCTTCTCGCCATGCACCATGATCTGCAGCGCGGGCCGTTTCATGCCTACCCACCAGTTCATCGGCTCCACGTGCTCGATTTGATACGGCGCCGCGCTGGCCGCCAGGGCCGGCAGCAGGACAGACATACCAACAAGAACCTTCACCACACTGACCTTGACCACATCGCCTCCATTGACTTGAACAGCCGGTCAAGGTAGCCGCCGTCCGGCATGCCGGCAATGGTCCGTTGGCGTGGCTGAAGCAAGCGTGAACGCGGCGCAAAGCTGGCATTGAGATGGCTCCGCTAAACATGCATGTAAAATGCAGCTTTATTTGATAGAATACCCGGGTTCCGTTTCGCCGCTCCTGCATTGCAGCGATGGCACCTGCAGTTTCGCTCAACTTAAATCATGCATTTGAAATGCATAAATGACGAGGTCCCATGATTTCCAGCGCTTCCCGCCCCTACATCGACGCCAGCGTTCCGGTCCTGCGTGAGCACGGCCTGGCGATTACCCGCACCTTCTACCGCAATGTGTTCGACGAGCTGCCCCAGCTGACCAACCTGTTCAACATGGGCAATCAGGCCAGCGGCGCGCAGCAGCAGTCGCTCGCCTCCGCCGTATTCGCGTACGCCGCCAACATCGGCAATCCGGCCGCGCTCGGGCCGGTGGTCGAGCGCATCGTGCACAAGCACGTGTCGGTGGGCGTGCGCGCCGAGCACTACCCGATCGTGGGACGCCACCTGCTGGGGGCGATTGCCGAGACCCTGGGCGAAGCCGCCACGCCCGAGCTGCTGGCCGCCTGGGGCGAGGCCTACAACTCGCTGGCCCAGCTGTTCATCGACGCGGAAGCCAGGCTGTATGCCAGCGCCGGCATCGAGCCGGGCCAGACCCGCGCCATGCGCGTGACGGAAGTGCTGCGTCAGAGCGATGACGTGATCTCGATCCGCTTCGTGGCCGCCGACGGCGCCGCCCTGCCCGGCTTCAAGCCGGGCCAGTACGTCAGCTGCGCGGTCACCTTTGCCGACGGACGCCGCCAGCTGCGCCAGTACAGCCTGTCCGACGCGCCCGACGGCGCCAGCATGCGCATCTCGGTCAAGCGCGAGCGCGCAGGCGCATCCAACCCGGCGGGCGAGGTATCGAACTGGATCCATGAGCACGTGAAGGTGGGGGGCGAACTGCAGGTGTCGCATCCGTTCGGCGATTTCACGCCCGACACCGATGTCGACACCCCGCTGGTGCTGCTGTCGGCCGGCGTGGGCATTACCCCGATGATCGCCGTGATCCGCCGCATCGCCCAGGTCAAGCCGCAGCGCCAGGTAGTGTTTGCCCACGCGGCGCGCAACGCGGGCCATCACCCGCACCAGGGCGACCTGGATGCTGTGCGCGCCCTGATGCCGAACCTGGCGGTGGCCACCTTCTACGAGGACGGCGCCCAGGGCGAGGCCAAGGCAGGCCGCATGCAGGTGAGCCAACTGCCCACATTCCCGCGCGAGGAGGCCGAGGTGTATCTGTGCGGTCCGCTGCCCTTCATGCAGGCGCAGTGGAAGGCGCTGGTGGACACCGGCGTGCCGGCCGCCCGCCTGCACCGCGAGGTGTTCGGTCCGGAAGCGCTGGACCACCTGCTGTGATGCGCCGCTGCGCCTTCAAATCAGTTTTTTGAGGCGCAGCAGCCCGAACGCGGCGACGGTGGTGGCGTCCTGGATGCTGGCGTCCAGGATGCGGCGCTCCACTTCCTCCACCGTCATGAAGGCCGACACCAGGCCCTGCTCTTCCTGTTCGAGCCGGGCCTGCCCTTGCGTCAGATTCGTCGCGAAGAACACGTTGTAGGCCTGGTTGCAGAAACCGTAGGCGAGAAACAGCTTGCCCGCGTGCGTCACCGTGGCCGCATGCAGCCCGGTTTCTTCCAGCAGCTCGGCGCGCGCCAATGCCAGCGGATCGACGTCCGCCTCCATCGAGCCTTGCGGGAATTCCCAGAAGCGCGCGCCGACCGGATAGCGGTACTGCTCCACCATCGCCACGCGGCCATCCTGCACCGCGACGATCACCGCGAAATCAGGCTTCTCCACCACCCCATACAGGCCGGTGGAGCCGTCGGCGCGGCGGATGCGGTCCTCGCGCACGCGCATCCAGCGGTTGGCGTAGGTCGCGCGGCTTTCCAGGCATTCGATTTCGGGTGGCTCGCCCGGCGCACTCAATGCCCACCTCCGAACAGGTGTTTGAATTGGTGCGGCTGCGAACGCCAGTATTGCGGCGGCGCCTCCACCTGCGCGCCCAGCGCGGCGGCCGCATGCCAGGGCCAGCGCGGGTTGAACAGCATCGCGCGCGCCAGCGCCACCAGGTCCGCTTCACCGCGCACCAGGATGTCTTCGGCCTGCTGCGGCTCGGTGATCAGGCCCACGGCGATGGTCGGCATGCCGGTCTCGGCGCGGATGCGGGTGGCGAACGGCACCTGGTAGTTCGGCCCCACCGGGATCTTCTGGTGCGGCGACAGCCCGCCCGTGGACACGTGGATGAAGTCCGCGCCCGCTTCCTTCACGGCCTGCGCGAACGTCACGCTCTGCTTCAGGTCCCAGCCACCCTCGACCCAATCGGTGGCCGAGATGCGGATGCCCACCGCCATCGTGGAGGGAACGGTCGCGCGCACGGCACGGAACACTTCCAAAGGCAGGCGCATGCGGTTTTCCAGGGAGCCGCCGTATTGGTCGGTGCGCTGGTTCGACAGCGGCGAGAGGAACTGATGCAGCAGGTAGCCGTGCGCGCCGTGCACTTCGATCAGATCGAAGCCCAGCGCATGGCTGCGCCGCGCGGCCGCGACGAAATCGTCGACCACCTTCGCCAGGCCCGCTTCATCCAGCGCCAGCGGGATGGTGTCGCCGTCCGCATGCGGCAGGGGCGAAGGCGCCACCGTCTGCCAGCCGCCCTCCTGCCCCACCGGCACATTGGCGCCGCCTTCCCAGGGCACCCGGGTGGACGCCTTGCGCCCCGCATGGGCGAGCTGGATGCCCAGGCGGATGGTGGAATGGCGCCGGATCGCGGCGATGATGGGTGAGAGCGCCTGCGCGTGCGCGTCCGACCACAGGCCGAGGTCGCGCGCGGAAATGCGCGCTTCGGGCGAGACGGCAGTCGCTTCCAGCGTCAGCAAGGCCGCACCGGACAGGGCCAGGTGGCCCAGGTGGATCATGTGCCAGTCGGTGGCCAGGCCTTCGTCGGCCGAATACTGGCACATGGGTGCGATCGTGATACGGTTCGGCAGCGTGAGCGCGCCGAGCTGGAAAGGCGAAAAGAGCTGGCTCATGATGGGGTCGGAGGAAAGTCGAAACGGCCAGTCTAGCGCAAGCCTAGTTCTTGTGCTGGCGCCCCTTCAGGTGCGGAACGGCCGAGCGCCGCAGCAGCGGGAAAGCGAACCACAGGCCGGCCAGAACCACGACGGTGGCCACGCCCGCCGCGATCGCGACGACGAGATTGTCCAGTGCCATCTGCGCCACCACGAAGATATCGACCGCGAAGGCCAGCATCAGCGGCACCAGGCCCGCCGTGATCAGGCGTGAGGACAGGTTCACCATGCGGCGCGAAGCCTGGCCGCGTTCGGCGATGCGGTTGTAGGCGGCAGGCGTCATCAACAGCGCCATCGAGACCGTCAGCAGGGCCAGGCCGCCCAGATAGACCAGCTTGACGGCATCGGACAGGTCCTCGAAGCGGTTATTGAACACCGCGATGGTCTGGAAGCCGAACAGCGCCTGGATGCCGGGCAGGATCATGCGCGCCTCCTCGATGACGTTGCTCATCTCTTCCTTGAGACTTTGCTTTTCGATTTCTTCGACTTCTTTTGGAGTCAAGCCGTTCATGTTCCATCCTCGCGTGCGCACCGGAGCGGGAGCAGCCCCGCATTTAATCAGATAAACTAACTATACCGTTTTGACGATTTTTGCGCGCAGGATACAAGACACGGAGGACAGGATGGGCGAACATCGCCAGGTGAAGTGGCTGCCGGAGCCGGCGGACGACAATTATGGATCGGCGGAGGCGTATCTGAGCCTCCAGTACAAGCCGAAGCAGGCGCGCAAGTGGGCCGGCCGGCTGCGCGAAGCGCCGATGACGCAGTATGCCGCCAAGGATATCCTGCGGGCGTCTTCGATCTCGATCATGGCCGTGCAGGCGTTCGACTGGTCGCGCCAGCAGCACCAGATTGCCGAAGGCACGCCGCTGTCGCCGATCTTGCTGGTACGGCAGGGCAAGGGGCGGCCGTTGATCATTGCCGATGGATTTCATCGACTGTGCGCGCTGTTTGCGGAGGATGAGCAGTTGCAGGTGCCTTGCAAGATTGTGTGAGACGATGCCGCCGCTTGCGTAGACCGGCAAACTTAAAACCGTCATTCTGGCGAAGGCCAGAATGACGGTTTTTGAGGTACGGGTGAATGCATACGTAGCGCCTGGGGAAGGTCTGCGACACACGGGCCCCAACGTCACACCGTCCGCACCACCATCAGCGCCGCGCGCAGTCCCACGCGCACATCCGGATTGGGGAACACCACCAGCTCCTCGTCATGCTGGACGCGATAGGTGGTCTCACCGTCGGTGGCGATCACCGCGTCCCGCTGCAGGGGCGTGAAGTTGTGCGTCTCGCGTCCGACCGCCATCGTGAACGCGTCGGAGCGCTTGATGACCTCTTGCGCCACGCGGAACACGGCAGGCGCCCTGCCCTGGTCATCAATACCCACTCCGCGCAGCAGGTTTGACAAAGCCACACGCGCATCGGCGAACTGCGCCAGGTTGTTCTCCCCCAGCTTGCCGATGCGCCCCAGTTCCACCGTGCTGCCCATGGCGCCGTGGTGCTCGGCGCTGTAGTAGCTGAAGGTGCCGGCCGACTTGGGGTTCATGATGATGGCGCCGATGCCGGCCTGCCCCAGCCAGCCGATCAGGCGCCGCTGGCCTTCCGGTGCGATCAGCTCCGGCACGATGGCAAAGGCGGGGTAGCGCGACGGCCGGATGGCGGTGTGCAGATCCAGGTGCCAGCGCTGCGGCCCGGCGCCGGCGAAGAACGCATCGGTGGCGGCGATCAGCTGGTCGGCGCGCGCGCTTTCCGCCGCCTCGGCCAGGCTGCCGCGTTCAGGGCGGAACATGCGGTTCAGGTCCGCGTCGATGAAGCGCTTGCCGGCCGCAATCGCGTCGAGGTTGCCCACGCAGACCATCAGGTCCACGGCCAGCGCCGCAGGTTCGCGCGCCAGGGCGTCCAGTTCCCACGCCAGCATCTCGATGGGCCCCGTTTCGTCCCCGTGCACGCCGACCGACAGCACTACCGCCGGGCGCACGGTGCCGGCGCGCCGCACGGTGATGATGCCGCGCGCCGGCTGGGCCACCGCGAAGCCGGCGGCGGCAAATGCGCTGGCGATGGCGCTGAAATCCGCACCCGCCAGGCGCTCGATCGGCTCAGGCAAGGCCGCCATGCGTCACGCCGCCTGCGCCAGGGTGCCGGCCGCTTCCGACAGCGCCCATACGTCCAGCATGGCCTGTTCCAGGTCGGTGGGCGTGCCGCGCTCTTCCAGGCCAAGCTGGTTGGCCACCAGTTCGACGGCCTCCATGATGTCGCCATCGGCGTGGCCGATCACCTGCAGCAGCAGGCGCTGCTGGGTGCGGCGCAAAGCCTGCTGGGCGTAGCTGCGCAGGTGCTCCTGCGACTTGCCGCGCGCCGGCAGCTTCAATCCCTGCTCCAGCCGGTCGATGCCGGTGCGGCGGCGCAGCGCCATGCCGACCTGGATGAACTGGCCCAAGGTCATGCCCTGCGGACGCTGAACGGCCACGGCGGCGAACAGGAAGCCGGCCACCGCTTCGATGGCGTCGATCGCCCGCCACGCGTGGGCAAACGGCGCCGGCAGCGACGGGTGGGCGTCCGCATCGGCATTGGCCGTGATCAGGTCGTCCAGCATGCGGTTCTCGCAGAACAGGCGGGTCAATTCGATCATGCCGCCCGAGCCCTGGCGCGCATCCGGCGCCACCGACAGCGCGCCTTCGAGCAGCGCGCGCAGCATGATGCGGGTGCGCGCGTCGACCTTGATGGACACCGCCAGCGGCACATTGAAGGCATCGGCGTCGAGCGCGGCGAACTGCGGGGCCAGGTGCAGCGCGGACCAGGCCTGGGCCCAGGCCTGCAGCACCTCGGTTTCATCGACCTGGTGCTCCAGCGCCAGCTCGCGCAGCATCAGCGGCCCGCAGCGGTTGACGGCTTCGTTGGCCACCACGGTGGCGAGAATGGCATTGGCCAGCGGGTGCGCCAGCGGATTGCGGGTGGCGACCAGCTGGGTGGGGAAGTATGGACGCAGCACCGGTTCGGCCCAGGCCTGTTCGGTCAGAGGCAGGGTCGCCAGCAGGCGCTTGTAGCGGTTCTTCACGTTGGCCACCACCACCGCCAGCTCGGGCGCCGTCAAGCCGATGCCGTTGGCCTTGCGGCGCTGCAGTTCGGCGTCGTTGGGCAGCTGCTCGAGCTTGCGCGACAGCGCCCCTTCGGCGTTCAGGCTGGCGATCAGGGCGCCGTAGGCGTCCACCACTGCGGCGTCGGACTGGCTCTGCACCTCGCGCACCAGCAGGTGGGTTTGCAGGGTGTTGTCGCGCAGGACCAGGCGTTCGATCTCGCCCGTCATCTCGCCCAGCAGGCCATTGCGCTCGTCGGCCGCCAGCTCGCCGGCGTTGACTTCGGTGTCGAGCCAGATCTTCACGTTCACCTCGTGGTCGGAGCAGTCCACCCCGGCCGAGTTGTCGATCGCGTCGGTGAAGATGTGGCCACCGGCGAGCGCGAATTCGATGCGCCCGGCCTGCGTCACGCCCAGGTTGCCGCCCTCGGCCACCACCTTGCAGCGCAGCTGATTGGCGTCCACGCGGATGGTGTCGTTGGCGCGGTCCTTGACCTGCTCGTGGGTTTCGCTGGAGGCCTTGATGTAGGTGCCGATCCCGCCGTTGTAGAACAGGTCCACGGGCGCCATCAGGATGCGATGCATCAGCTCCTCCGGCGTCATCGAGGTGGCTTCGATGTCCAGCGCCGCGCGCACCTGGGGCGAGAGCTCGATGCTGCGCGCGCTGCGCGGAAATACCCGCCGCCGGTCGAGATCAGGTTCTTGTCGTAGTCGTCCCAGGAGGAGCGCGGCAGCGCGAACAAGCGCGCGCGCTCGGCGTACGATGCGGCGACATCCGGGGCCGGGTCGAGGAAGATGTGGCGATGGTCGAACGCGGCCACCAGCTTGATCTGGTGCGACAGCAGCAGGCCGTTGCCGAACACGTCGCCGGACATGTCGCCCACGCCGATGGCGGTGAACGGCGTGCTGTTGATGTCGTGCTCCATCTCGTAGAAGTGGCGCTTGACGGCCTCGAACGCGCCCTTGGCGGTGATGCCCATCTTCTTGTGATCGTACCCGTTGGAGCCGCCCGAGGCGAAGGCGTCACCCAGCCAGAAACCGCGCCCCACGGCGATGCTGTTGGCGATATCGGAGAAGGTGGCGGTGCCCTTGTCGGCCGCCACCACCAGGTACGGGTCGTCCTGGTCGTAGCGCACCGTGTCGGCGGGTGGATGGACGGCTCCGCGCACGCGGTTGTCGGTCACTTCCAGGAGACTGGCGACGAACTCGCGGTACACGGCTTCGCCTTCGGCCTGGACCACTTCGCGGGCCGCGTCCTTGGGCATCTGCTTGCACACGAAGCCGCCCTTGGAGCCCACCGGCACGATCACCGCGTTCTTCACCATCTGCGCCTTGACCAGGCCCAGCACCTCGGTGCGGTAGTCTTCCATGCGGTCGGACCAGCGCAGGCCGCCGCGCGCCACCGGGCCGCCGCGCAGGTGCACGCCTTCGAAGCGGCGCGAGAACACGAAAATCTCGCGGTACGGGCGCGGTTCGGGCACCAGCGCCAGCGTGCTGGTGTCGAACTTGAAGATGATCTTGTCGCCCTGCGCGCCATTCTGGAAGTAGTTGGTGCGCACGGTGGCCAGCATCAGGTCGGACAGGGCCGCGACGATCTGCTCGGTGTCGGCGTGGTTGATCCTGGCCACGCCTTTTTTCACTTGCGCGATGCGCTCGGAGGCTGCCGCCCGTTCCTGCTCGGTCCCGGCGGGGTCGAAGCGCTGCTGGAAGGCGTCCACCAGTTCCTTGACCAGCTCCGGGCAGCGGCGCAGCGATTCGGCCATGTAGCGGATCGAGAACTTGATGCCGGCCTGGCGCCAGTAGGCGATGTAGGCGCGCACCAGCTGCACTTCGCGCACCGACAGGCCGCCTTCGATGACGAGGCCATTCAGGCGGCCATCTTCGGCCGCATCGTTGAACAGGGCCGTGAACAGTTCCTGCGCCACCGGCGCCACGTTGGGGCGTGCCAGCTTGGCGGCGCTCTCGGCATCGACCGACAGGCTGGTGACAAAACGCTTGCTGCCGTCAGCCATGTGGATCGTGTAGGTCTGTTCGTGGTCGATCGCCACCCCGGCATTGTGCAGCGCCGGCAGGATGCGCGACAGCGAAGGCACGCCGTCGCGCGTGTACAGGCGGATCGAGGCGCCGGCTTCCAGCGCATCGGTTTCCACCCGCACCGAGACGTGGCCGGGATGGCCGTTGTTCAGCAGCGCGTTCAGGTCCGCGAACGCGCTCGAAGGGGCGGTGCTGGTGACGTAGTTGACCGGCAGGCTGGCGCCGAGCTTGCGCAGGCTGGCGCGCAGGCCGGTGTCGAACACATTGTCGGTCAGCGCGGCGAAGCGGTCATGCCAGCCGTCCAGCACGGCCAGGAGGGGCTGCTGGATGTCGGTTTCCAGGTCGAGCGGATAGCGCGCCGCGTGGGCGATCAGGTAGACCCGCGCCAGCGGACCGTCGGCCACCAGGGTTTGTGAGCGCACGTCGATGGCGCCCGAGCTTTCCTTCAATGCGTGGGCCAGCGCGGCCGCCACGCTGGCGCTA
>JBKHWY010000046.1:0-12399 GCA_046566285.1 Gammaproteobacteria bacterium
TGCCGCTCACCCACCGCGACTATAGTTCCGGCGCGATTTTTGTGACCGGCCACGAGCGCAGCGACGAGGGCCCCACGCGCACGCCCGACTGGGCATTGCTGGCGCGCACCGGTCTGACCCTGGTGATCTACATGGGCGTGGCGCGCTGCCGCCAGATCCAGGCGGCCCTGCTGGCCGGCGGCAAGCCGCGCAACACGCCCGTGGCGGTGATCCAGTCCGCGACCGGGCGGCATCAACACCAGCTGCTGACCACGCTGGGCGAATTGCCTGACGACCTGGCGATCTCGGGCCTGGGTAGCCCGAGCATCATCGTGGTGGGCGAGGTGGTGCGCTGCGCCGACGGCTTCGCGGACAAGTGCGCCAGCTTGGCGAGCGAGGCCATGCGGCGCTTGGCGTAAATTCGCCGCACCGGGCTGGTGCACGTCACGCGTTACAATGTCACACTTTGGTAACACGAGACGGCGCACCAGCATGGCAAAACAGGTAGATGTGGCAGTGATCGGCGCGGGCGCCGCCGGCATGATGTGCGCGGCCGTGGCGGCCCAACGCGGCAAGCGGGTCGTGCTGATCGACCACGCGGAGAAACTGGCCGAGAAGATCCGCATCTCGGGCGGCGGGCGCTGCAACTTCACCAATCTGGGCGCCACCCATCAGAATTTCTTGTCGGACAACCCGCACTTCTGCCGCAGTGCATTGTCGCGCTACACCCCGCAGGATTTCCTGGTGCTGATCCGCAAGCACCGCATCGCCTACCACGAGAAGCACAAGGGCCAGCTGTTCTGCGACGATTCCTCCGAGCAGATCATCGGCATGCTGAAAGCCGAGTGCGCCGCCGGGGGCGTCGAATGGCGCATGCCGTGCAAGGTCGAAGCGCTCGAGCAGATGGACGACGGTTTCCTGCTGTCCACCGACAGCGGCGACATTCTGGCCGACAGCTGCGTGATCGCCACGGGCGGGCTGTCGATCCCGAAAATCGGCGCCACCGGCTTTGCCTACTCCATCGCCCAGCAGTTCGAATTGAACGTGATCGAGCCGCGTCCGGGCCTGGTACCGCTCACCTTCGACGGTCCCGGCTGGGCGCCGTTTGCCCCGCTGGCCGGCGTGGCGCTGGAGGTGGAAGTGAGCACGGGCAGCGGCAAGGGCCGCAATGCCCGGCGCGGCCACTTCCGCGAAGACTTGCTGTTTACCCACCGCGGCCTGTCGGGGCCGGCCATCCTGCAAATTTCCAGCTACTGGGAAGCGGGGGCGCCGTTGCTCATCAATTTGCTGCCGGACATGGACCTGGCGGAAGAACTCATCGAACACAAGGGCACGCTGAAAAAACAGCTGGGCAATGTGCTGGCCCAGTGGCTGCCGTCGCGCCTGGCGGAGGTGCTGCTGGCCATCAATGGCCTGGCGGCCGATGCGCGCCTGGCGGACCTGCCGGATGCCAAGCTGCGCAAGCTGGGTGAATCGGTCAACCGCTGGGCCATCGTGCCCACCGGTTCCGAAGGCTACCGCAAGGCCGAAGTGACCCTGGGCGGCATCGACACGCGCGAGCTGTCGCAGCAAAGCATGATGGTCACCAAAGTCCCCGGCCTGTATTTCATCGGCGAAGCGGTGGACGTGACGGGCTGGCTGGGCGGCTACAATTTCCAGTGGGCCTGGGCCAGCGGCGTCGCGGCGGGCGGTGCCGTCTAGATCTGTGGCAATTGCGAAACAACAAGAAAGAGGCTGGCAAAATGCTTGGCTTCTTGCGAGAACGCTGATATGATCTCGGTCTTCCCTAAATCTAACGGTTTGATTTTTACATGACCACTATTCGCCTTAAAGAAAACGAGCCGTTCGAAGTCGCTATGCGTCGCTTCAAGCGCACTATCGAAAAAACGGGTCTGCTGACCGAACTGCGCGCACGCGAGTTCTACGAAAAGCCAACGGCTGAGCGCAAGCGCAAGCTGGCCGCTGCCGTGAAGCGTCACTACAAGCGCATCCGCAGCCAGCAACTGCCAAAGAAATTATTCTAAGACTGCCCAGCGCTTTCCGGTCCGCCGACAGCATTCTGTCCGGATCGCACCGCTGAAGTCGCAAGCCCGCTCCGGTATCGCCGCAGCGGGTTTTGCCATTTGTACTGCCGCATTTGATTGCCCATTCATTGACCTAAATACCGCGAGGATCCCATGGCCTTAAAAGAACAAATTACCGACGACATGAAAACCGCGATGCGCGCCAAGGAAGCCGGGCGCCTGGCGACCATCCGCCTGATCCTGGCTGAAATCAAGCGCAAGGAAGTCGACGAGCGCATCGAACTGAACGACGAGCAGACCCTCGCCATCATCGAAAAAATGATCAAGCAGCGCAAGGATTCGATCACCCAGTTCGAAGCGGGTGGCCGTGCCGACCTGGCCGACATCGAAAAAGCCGAGCTGGCCGTGCTGACCGCCTACATGCCTGCCGGCCTGTCCGAAGAGCAGATCGCCGCCGAAGTGGCCGCTGCCGTGGCCGCCTCGGGCGCCACCGGTCCGGCCGACATGGGCAAGGTGATGGGCCTGCTCAAGCCGAAAATGCCGAAGGGCACCGACATGGCCGCCGTCTCGGCCCTGATCAAGAAAGCCTTGAGCCCGGCCTAAGCCGCGCTGCTGAGCCGTGCTTGTCCGGGATCAAGTCCGGGCGGGCACGGCGGTATAGTCTGACTTGAAGCAAAGACTGTTCATTCAACGTGATTCCACAGACTTTTATTACCGACCTGCTCAACCGGATCGACATTGTCGATGTGGTGGGCCGTTACGTGCAGCTGAAAAAGGGCGGGGCCAACTACAGCGGCCTGTGCCCGTTCCACAACGAAAAATCGCCCAGCTTTACCGTCAGCCCCACCAAGCAGTTCTATCACTGCTTCGGCTGCGGAGCGCACGGCACCGCCATCGGCTTTTTGATCGAATACTCGGGCATGGGCTTTGTCGACGCCGTCAAGGACCTGGCCCAGGGCGTGGGCATGGTCGTGCCCGATGCGGACGACAAGATTCCTCCCCAGCAGCGTGCGCAGCAGCAAGCCCAGTCGCTGGCCTTGTCCGAGGCCATGACGCGTGCCTGCGAGTATTACCGCGCGCAGCTGAAAACCGCGCCGAACGCCATTGCCTACCTGAAGGGGCGCGGCCTGACCGGGGAAATTGCCGCTCGCTTCGCCATGGGCTACGCCCCGTCCGGCTGGGACAACCTGCGCAGCGTGTTTCCCGACTACGAAGCGCTGGCGCTGGTCGAATCCGGCCTGGTCATCGACAAGGTCGATGAAGACGGCAACAACAAGAAGCGCTACGACCGCTTCCGTGAACGGGTGATGTTCCCGATCCGCAATACCAAAGGCCAGGTGATCGGCTTTGGCGGACGCGTGCTGGACAGCGGTGAACCGAAATACCTGAATTCGCCGGAAACTCCGCTATTCCAGAAAGGCCTGGAACTGTACGGCCTGTTCGAAGCGCGCCAGGCCATCCGCGACGCCGGCTACGTGCTGGTGACGGAAGGTTATATGGACGTGGTCGCGCTGGCCCAGCTGGGCTTTCCGCAAGCCGTGGCCACGCTCGGCACCGCCTGCACCAGCACCCACGTGCAAAAACTCCTGCGCCAGACCGACACCGTCATCTTCAGTTTCGATGGCGACAAGGCAGGCCGCCGCGCCGCCCGCCGCGCGCTGGAAGCGTGCCTGCCGCAGGTGACGGACGACAAGACCATCAAGTTCCTGTTCCTGCCCACCGAGCATGATCCGGACAGCTATATCCGCGCCTATGGCGCCGACGCATTCGCCCAGGAAATTGAAGAAGCGATGCCGCTGTCGCAATTCCTGCTACGCGAAGTGTCCCAGGAGCACGACACCGACACGCCGGAAGGCCGCGCCAAGATCCAGTTCGACGCCAAGCCCCTGCTGCAGTCGATGAACCCGACCTCGCTGCGCCTGCAGATCGTGCGCGGGCTGGCCAGCATGACGGAAACCACACCGGCCGAGATCGAAGCCCTGTTCGAGCTGTCGAAACCCGTTGCCGTGGCGCGCAAGGCGCCGCCGCGCCAGGGCCGGCCGCAACCGGTCGGGCTGGAATTGCAGATCATGCGGCATTTGATTGCCCATCCGCCCCTGTGCCTGGAACTGAACGACAGCGCGCTGGCCGCCTTCAGCCATTTCGGCCAGGACGCCAGCGACCGCCTGTTACAACTCGTTGCAGCCGGACAGGCACTGGGACCGAACGGAAGCTTCGCAGCATTGTCTCAGCACCTGAAAGACAGCAGTTCCGAGTTCGACGACATCATTGCCGAGATTGCATCGGAGCCCGAGTCCGAATTCGACAGCTGCAAGCTGTGGCTGGCCGGCGCTGTACGCCAAATCAAGATGGATGCGTTAAAGGAGGAGTTGAACCAGTTGTTTTCTGCGGGTTTGACCTCAGATCAGCTGGGACTGCGTTACCGTGAGATTACTGCCGAGCAGGATCGACTGTTACGTGAAGCACAGGCGGATTTGACGCCCCGTTGAGTTGTCTGAACAGCCCTGCCCACCGGCCCGGCGCGACTGGAAAAACTTGGGGTGCATGCTATAATAAAACGCTAAGTGTTGTATTCGCGGTAAGTTTTTTCTTGGTCTGACGTGAAAAATGCGTCAGCAAACAAGGCTCTTGATCGGCGCAAAAACACGGTGACGCCGGCGGCCAGGGCCGGCAGGTTGAAGGTGCGCGCACAGCGGCCTTTGCAACAAAACGCTTGCAAATCAACCCCACACGGCTCGCGCCTCCAACTGCCGTTGTATTGCAGTAGACTACTGCCGAAGGGCACGTAAGGCTTGGTGGAAACACCACATGCGAACGTGCCATCGGTGATAGGTGGTGAGAAGTATCGAGTGCAAAGTGTAGCAATGCCGGGCTGACCTCGACGTCCGTTTCGTCGGCGCAAACATCTCGGCAAAAGAACTTTATTTACTCAACCGTATAGTCGTTGTGAAATCGAAAGCGCCTGTGCCAATCAAGAAACCCGAACCTACCGTGGCTGACAAGCCAACGAGAATGTCCGCCAAGGCGGACAAAGCGCAAGACAAAGCGGAAGCTCGCACGAGCACGCCGCCCGTCAGCCAGACCACCGACGCCGCCGCGCTCGCCGCGATCGACACGTCGGGTTACGTGCTGCCGACCGTCAAGGTGCCGGGGCGGCGCGGTCGCAAACCGAAGGAATTCCAGCCCGAGAACGACGAAGTGGCCGCCCTGAACGCGGTCGAGCGCGCCGAACTCAAGGCCGTGGACAAGGCCAAGGCCAAGGACCGCAAGGCCAAGGAAAAGGCGCTGCTGAAAGATGCGTTCTCGTCGGACACCGAAGCGTCCGAGGAGGAACTCGAGCGCCGCCGCCAGAAGCTCAAGACCCTGATCAAGCTGGGCAAGGAGCGCGGCTTCCTCACCTACGCCGAGATCAACGACCACCTGCCCGACAATATCGTCGATCCGGAAGCCATCGAAGGCATCATCGGCACGTTTAACGACATGGGCATTGCCGTGTACGAACACGCGCCCGATGCCGAAACCCTGCTGCTGTCCGATAGCGTGGCCACCGTCACCAGCGACGACGAAGCCGAGGCCGCGGCCGAAGCGGCCCTGTCCACTGTCGACTCCGACTTCGGCCGCACCACCGACCCCGTGCGCATGTACATGCGCGAAATGGGCTCGGTGGAACTGCTCACGCGTGAAGGCGAAATCGAAATCGCCAAGCGCATCGAAGACGGCCTGAAGGACATGATCCAGGCCATTTCCGCCTGCCCGGTGACGATCGCCGAAATCATCTCCGCCGCCATCCGGATTCAGAACGACGAAACCAAGATCGACGAAATCGTCGACGGCATGGTCGATCCGGAAGAAGAAGCGGCCGTGGAAAACGCCGCGCCGGCGTCATCCGACGAGGACGACGAAGACGAGGATGCCGAAGAGGAAGAAGAGGAAGAGGAAGAAGAAGCCAGCCCATCGGGCGCCGCCGGCTTCTCCGCCGAACAGCTCGAAGCCCTGAAGCAGCAGGCACTGGAGAAATTCGAAGTCATCTCCGTGCAGTTCGACAAGATGCGCAAGGCCTACGAGAAAGACGGCTACAACTCCAAGGCCTACATCAAGGCCCAGGAAGCCATCTCCAACGAACTGCTGGGCATCCGCTTCACGGCCAAGGTGGTGGAAAAGCTGTGCGACACCTTGCGCGGGCAAGTCGATGAAGTGCGTCACATCGAGAAGCAGATTCTGGATGTGGCCGTGAACAAGTGCGGCATGCCGCGCGCCCACTTCATCAAGGTATTCCCGGGTAACGAAACCAATCTGGACTGGGTGGACGGCGAAGTCAACGCGGGTCATGCTTATTCCGCCATCCTCGGCCGCAACATCCCGACCATCAAGGAACTGCAGCAGCGCCTGATCGACCTGCAAGCGCGCGTCGTGCTGCCGCTGCCGGACCTGCGCAACATCAACCGCCAGATGGCGGCTGGTGAAATGAAGGCCCGCAAGGCCAAGCGCGAGATGACCGAGGCCAACCTGCGTCTCGTGATCTCGATCGCCAAGAAATACACCAATCGTGGCCTGCAATTCCTCGACCTGATCCAGGAAGGCAATATCGGCCTGATGAAGGCCGTGGACAAGTTCGAATACCGCCGCGGCTACAAGTTCTCGACCTATGCGACGTGGTGGATCCGCCAGGCCATCACCCGCTCGATCGCCGACATGGCGCGCACCATCCGCGTGCCGGTGCACATGATCGAGACGATCAACAAGATGAACCGCATCTCGCGCCAGATCATGCAGGAAACCGGCAGCGAGCCGGACCTGGCCACCCTGGCGGAAAAGATGGAAATGCCTGAGAACAAGGTCCGCGAGATCATGAAGATCGCCAAGGAACCGATTTCGATGGAAACCCCGATGGGCGAGGACGGCGATTCGCAGCTGGGCGACTTCATCGAGGACAACGCCACCCTGGCGCCGCTGGACGCCGCGCTGCATGCGTCGATGCGCAATGTCATCAAGGAAGTGCTGGACTCGCTGACCCGCGCGAAGCCAAGGTGCTGCGCATGCGCTATGGCGTAGAGATGAGCAACGACCACACGCTGGAAGAAGTGGGCAAGCAGTTCGACGTGACGCGCGAGCGGATTCGCCAGATCGAAGCGAAGGCCATGAGCAAGCTGCGCCAGCCTTCGCGCTCGGATAAGCTCAAGAGCTTCCTGCATAACAACTGATCGGTTGCTCCGACCTATTGAAATCCCGCCCCGGCGCCGCCCGGCGCGGGATTTTTTTATTTGGTGCTGTCCTCGTTAAGTAAAGCAGGCCGGTATCGGAGCGCGCCAACATATTGCCTCATGTCAATGAGACAAAACCCGCCCGCTAGCGCGACATTCTTGTCCGCTTTCCCAGTGCACGGCTCGGGCGCTTGAGCTGCGGCGTGCAGGGAAATGGCGTCGATGCGGTCCTGGCATGGTTTCTGCACCTAGTGCGACACCTGACCCGAACCGCGCTCCACCGAGCCTTGCGCCCATGTCCGATTCTTCCATCATCGCCGACGTATCCCAGACCTTGCAGCAGGTGCTGACGGAGTCGTTCAGCGCGCTCGTGCCGGGTCCGGTGACGGCCGAAGTACATGACTTGCAAGGCGCGATCTCGATCCAGCCGGCGCGCATGACGGTGTTTTTGTTCGAAGCGGTGGAAGACCCTACCGTGCGCAATCAATTCCAGCCGCGCGACATCGTCGCCGGCAACGTCGCCCAGCGCCGTCCGCAGGTGCCGCTGATCCTGCGCTACCTGCTCACCCCCTGGAGCGGGGACCGCGCCACCGACCAGCGCATGCTGGGGCTGGCGCTGCAGGCCCTGCACGATGATTCGATCCTCTCCGGCCCGCAACTGCAGGGCGGGCTGGCCGGCAGCAGCGAAGCGTTCAAGCTCAAGCTGGCGCCCTTGACCCTGGAAGAGCAAACCCGCGTCTGGAACGCGGTGCAAAAGCCGTATCGCCTGTCGCTCGTGTATGAGGTGCGGGTGATCCGCATCGATTCGGCCGACGTCCATGTGCGCCCGCCGGTGCGCTCGCGCACGCTCGATGTGGCCAGTGGAGGCGGCGCATGAGCTTTTCCGTGCTTGCTTCCGAACGCAGCCTGATGGTCAGCCAGATCGGCCTGCGCCTGGTCGATGAATTTACCGGCGCCGCGGCGCTGCAGGCCGTCGAGGCGTCCCTGGCATTGCGCACCGGTGCCGGAGCTTGGCAGCCGCTGCCCATCCAGCCGGTGCTGGCCCCTTCGGGTACCTTGCTGTACCCGGGCCTGGGCCGCAGCGCCCACGTCGCAGTGGCGCCGGTGGTGCGCTATCGGGTGACGCTGCAGTCGTCGTTCTATCGTCCGGACTACCTGCGCACGCAGGACGCGCTCGAATTCGATATCCATCCCTACGACAACGAGCACGCGCCCGTGCTGGCGCCCAATCTGCCGCAGACAGTCTTGCTGCTGCCCTCGGCCCAGTACCCGCATGCGCCGTTCATGCGCACCCTGCGCGGCATCACCGTCGACAGTGGGGGCGCGCCCATTCCCAACGTCGAGATCACCCAGGGCGTGGCCGAACGCGTGCTGAGCGACGAACGGGGCGTATTCGTGTTGCCCCTGCGCTGGGTGGCGCCCAGCGGCAACGTGGTGTTCGACGCCCACGACCATCGCAGCGGCCGTACCGATCAACTCACGCTGACCCTGCCGCACGACCTGCGTCAGAGCCAGACCTTTACTCTGACCTAAAGCACGAGGAACGCACCATGCCCGAATATCTAAGTCCTGGGGTGTATGTCGAGGAGGTTCCAAGCGGACCGCGGCCGATCGAAGGGGTGGGCACCAGCACCGCCGGGGTGGTCGGCCTGACCGAACGCGGGCCCACCACGCCGCGCCTGATCACCAACTGGGGCCAGTACCGGCGCTGGTATGGGGACGTAATTCCCATCGCCACTTCCTTCACGCCCTTTGCCATCCGCGGCTTTTTTGAAAACGGCGGCGTGCGCCTGTTTGTCGCCCGTGTCACGCGCGAAGATGCCGCCCTCGCGCACCTGGAGCTGGCCACGGAGAGTAACGACCAAAAACTGAAGGTCGAGGCCGTGGGCATGGGGGAGTGGGGCAACCGGCTGTATGTACGCGTGAGTGCAGGGTCGCGCACCGACAGCGCAGGCAAGGCAGTTGGCTTTCGCCTCACGCTGCTGTACTTCCGCACCAAGCCCAATCCGTTTGTCGATCCGCTCGATCCCGACAATCTCGGCAAGCCAAATCGGATCGACCCGGATGTCATCGAAGATTATGACGACCTGTCGGCCGACCCGCTGGACGCCAACTACGTACTGATGCGAGTCAACAGCAGTTCCACCCTGATTCATGTGGACTATGCCGACGAGAAGAAGCCGTCGGCCGCCCCCAAAGTTGACGCGACTCCCAAATTTGCGCCGCTGGCCAACGGCGTCGATGGCGACGCGAAGATGACGGCGCCACAATACGAAGGCGATCCCTCGCTGGCGCCTAACCAGCGCACTGGCCTGGCCGCCCTGGAAGCCATCGACGAGGTGGCGCTGCTGTTCGCCCCCGACGAAGTGCATCCAGCGCTCGACGCCGGCAACCAGACCCAGTTGATGAACACCCTGGTGAGCCAGTGCGAGCGCCTGGCCGACCGCTTCGCTGTTCTCAGCGTGCCGGGCGCGCAGGGGCAGGTGGACAAGATCAATCCGCCACGCGACACCTCCTATGCGGCGATCTATTACCCGTGGATCCGGGTGTTCGATCCATACACGCGCGACACCGTGCTGGTGCCCCCGGCCGGGCACGTGGCCGGCATCTATGCGCGCTCGGACCGCGAGCGCGGTGTGCACAAGGCGCCCGCCAATGAGGTGGTGCGCGACATCATCACGCGCGACATCAATGCCACCCGCAAACCGCTGGAATTTACCCTGGCGCGCGGCGACCAGGACATTTTGAACCCGCGCGGCATCAATGTGATTCGCGACTTCCGCGCCGACCGCCGCGGCATCCGCGTGTGGGGCGCGCGCACCCTGTCGAGCGATCCGCTGTGGCGCTACGTGAACGTGCGCCGGCTCTTCAACTACGTCAAGGAATCCGTGGACGAAGGCACCCAGTGGGTGGTGTTCGAGCCCAACGACGAAGAGACCTGGGCACGCGTGCGCCAGTCGGTATCGGACTTTCTGAAGCTGGTCTGGCGCAGCGGGGCGCTGTTTGGCGAGACCGAAGAGCAGGCCTATTTCGTGCGCTGCGGCGCCGAAACCATGACGCCGGCCGATATCGACGCCGGACGGCTCATCGTCGAGGTCGGAATTGCGCCTGTCAAGCCGGCCGAATTCGTGATCATCCGCTTCCAGCAGAAGCTCACTGAACTGGCCAGCGCGTGAGCCGTGGCCTGAACCCAACCATAGAGGAGAGCATCCATGCCGTCCATCTTCCGCGAGGACCCGTATGGGGCCTACAACTTCGTCGTCATCATCAATGGCGTGTCGGACGACGGCAATGCCGTCAAGGCCGGATGCAGCGAGGTGTCCGGCCTGGAAACGGAGATCACGCCGATCGAATACCGCAACGGCAATGAAGACATTACGGTGCGCAAGAGTCCAGGCTTGAAGAAGTTCATGAACATCACCTTGAAGCGCGGCATGACGGGCGACATGGCGATGTGGAACTGGATCCGCAGCGGCTTGAAGGGCCAGGTGCTGCGCGCGCAGGGCAGCATCATCATGCACGACGAGAACCACCGCCCGGTGTTGCGCTGGAATTTCACCCGCGCCTGGGCCTGCAAGTACACCGGACCGGGTTATAACGCCGCGAACAACGAGACCGCCTTCGAGACCGTGGAAATCTGCCACGAAGGCTTGTCCATCGACGGCCAGATCCGACGCAGGCTGACCCAGCTCGATCACCGTGCCCATGCCTATGCCCACGCCCACGCAGTCGCCCGGCCTGCGCCTGCAGTTCGCCCGCCCGGCCGAGCCCAGCAACACGCTGCGGACCGACATCGCGGCCTTTGCCGGTCCGACCGAGCGCGGGCCGGTGGGCGAACTGGTGCGGGTGGCCGGCTGGGTCGACTACGCGGCGCGCTTCGGCGAACTGACCCGGGCGGCCAGCACGGCATTCGCGCTGCGCGGCTACTTTGAAAACGACGGCGAAGTGGCCTACGTGGTGCGCACGGTGGCGACGGCCGTCGCCGCCGGGGTCGACTGGACCGTGGGCGAACTCGATGCGCTGACGCGTCAATGGCTGCCCAGCGCGCCCGCCAGCGCCGGCTTCACGGCGGCGCGCTACCGCATCGAAGCGAGCAGCCCGGGGGCCTGGGCCAACGGTCTCGAAGTGAACATTGCGTACCGGCGCCACGGGGTGCGCGGCATCCCGGTGCTCGATTTGATAGTGCGCCCGCGCCTGGGCCCCGCCGAAGTGCTGAGCGGCCTGGCGCCCGCGACCCTGGTCGAGGAAGTGGCCGCGCGCTCGGCCCTGATCCGCCTGGTGGCCGACGCCAAGGCCATCCCGGCGGCCAGCCCGGGCGGCCCGGTGGGGCCGCTCAGCATGAGCTGGCCCGGCTTGCGCCTGGGCGGCGGCAGCGAGCAGCCGCCGGGCCGGGCCGCATACCAGGACGCGCTCGCGCTGATGCTGGCCGAACCGGAAGCGGCGCTGCTGGCCTTTCCCGACCTCGATGCGATGCAAGCCAGCGCGGACGAGCGCGATGCGCTGCTGGCGGCGGCGGTGATCGGCGCCGACCAGCGCATGGATCGCCAGGTGCTCGCCTGTGCGCCGGCGCCGGTGGAGCGCAGCCAACAGCTGGACGACTGGATCGCCGGGCAGCGCGAGCGGCTCGGCGAGGTGGCGGTGCGCAGCCTGGCCGTGTACCACCCACGCGTGGAGGTCGAGGACCCGTTCGGCGGCGTCATCGCGCCCTTGCGCCGCATCAGCGCCGTGGGCCACGTGGCCGGCGTCATCAGCCGGCTCGACCGCGAGCGCGGCGCCCACCACACCGCGGCCAACACACCCTTGCATGGGGCGCTCGACGTGGCCGATCACTTCGACCCGCTCGAGCAGGCCCTGGTGGGCGCCAACGGCGCCAATCTGCTGCGCTGCCAGCCCGGCCGCGGCTTGCTGGTGTGGGGCGGGCGCACCCTGTCGGACCCGCAGGCGCACCCCGAATACCTGTACCTTGCGCACCGGCGCCTGGTGCACCGGCTGGTGCGCGCCATCCGCCGCGCCGCCGAGCCGCTGGTATTCGAGCACAACGGCCCCGAGGTGTGGCTGGCGCTGGTGCGCGCCGTCACCACCGTGCTGATGCAGGCCTACCGGGCCGGCGCGCTCAAGGGCGAGCGCCCCAGCGAAGGCTTCCAGGTGCTGTGCGACGAATCGAACAACCCGGCCGCCTCGATCGATGCGGGCCT
>JBKHWY010000046.1:12409-14783 GCA_046566285.1 Gammaproteobacteria bacterium
CGAGATCCAGATGGCGCCGGCCGCGCCGATGGAATTCATCACGCTGCAGATTTCACTGAGCAGCGAAGGCAAGCTGGAGATGATCGAGCCATGAGCGAGCTGCTGCCCAGTTTCCGTTTCTACGTCACGCTCGACGCCGCCGATGCATACCTGCCGGCGCGCCAGGCGCGCCTGCTGCCCAAGGTCGCGGCCGGGGCGTTCCAGAGCGCCACCGGGATGGGGGGCGAACTGGAAGTGCTGGCCTATCCCGAGGGCGGCAGCAACGACTTCGTGCACCAGCTCCCGGTGCGCCACAGCTGGAACCGCATCACCCTCAAGGGCGGTTTCGTGCGCGATCCCATCCTGTGGCAGTGGTACCGGGTGGGCCTGACCCAGTCGCTGGGCGCGCGCCGCGATGGCTCCATCGTCCTGCTCGACCATGCCGGCAGCCGCGTGATGGCCTGGGAATTTCGCGGCGCCCTGGCCACCAAGTGGGCGGGACCGGACATGAACGCGATGGAGTCCGGGGTCGTCACCGAGAGCCTGGAAATCGTCCACCAGGGCCTGACCCTGGCGGGAGGGACCTTCGATATCGGGAAGGCCATTGACACTGTCGTGGGACTTTTCAGCTAATGATCACCATTGAACATCTCGAAGTGCAGTTCGACGTGGCGGGCGAGCAGGACGGCGACGAGGCCGTGTTCGCGCGCTATTTCAGCCGCTACATCGCCCAGTGGGCGCGCGCCGAACAGCAGCAGGCCGCGCTGCGCGAGCGCCAGCGCAGCGAAGAGCAGCAGCTCAAGGAACGGCTGCGGCGCGACCAGCGCCTGGGCCAGGACGGGAGCTATTCATGATCGAAACCCCGCTCTCGAGCGCTCGCCAGGGGCCGAAAAAAGTGGTGCTGCAGGTGGTGCGTCCGACCGGCCTGCCGCCCATCACGCTGCTGTTCAATCCCAGCGAATACCAGCTGCAGAAGTCCAATAACTTCGCCGAGATCGGTATTCCCGGCCTGGAAACCCCGCCCCTGCAGTATGTGCGCGGCTCGGCCAAGAAACTCACTACCGAGCTGCTGCTCGATACCTCGGACACGCTGGAAGACGTGCGCCGGCGCACCGAGCCGCTGCAGAACCTGATGAAGGTCAATGGCGAATTGCACGCGCCGCCGATCGTGCGCCTGGTGTGGGATGGCGAAGTGTTCCTCGGCGTGGTGGAAAGCATGACCGTGACCTTCGTGCTGTTCATGCCCAGCGGGGTGCCGCTGCGCGCCAAAATCGGCCTGGCGCTGATCGAATACCGCACCGTGGAGCAGCAGATCGCCGAGACGCCGCGCCATTCGCCGGACGTGGAAAAGAGCCACGTGGTGCGGCGCGGCGACTCGCTCGCCAGTGTGGCCAACCTGGCCTACAACGATCCGACCCAGTGGCGCGTGATCGCCGAGCGCAACGGCATCGAGGACCCGCGCCGCCTGGCGCCCGGGCAAACGCTGCAGATCCCGAGGTTGCGCTAGATGGCCGCCCCTCTGTACGCCGGCTTGCCCCAGGTCGACTACTACGCCCCCGGCTTTCGCGTCGAGATCGACGGCGAACAGCTGGCGCCGCAGACCAACGGCGATATCCTCAGCCTGTCGGTGCGGATGGACTTGAAGGAGATGGGCAGCTTCGACATGACGGTGGCGAACATCGCGACCTTCCGCAGCGCGCGCGAAGTGTTCAAGTACAGCGATGGCGACCGCTTCGACATCGGCCGCCAGGTGCACATCAAGATGGGGTACGCCGACCGCCTGCTGTCGATGATCAATGGGCAGATCACCAGCGTGGCGCCCAAGTTCCCCCAGGCCGGGCCGCCCACGCTCACGGTGGGCGGGCAGGACGGCATGTTCAAGCTCAAGGACAAGCGCCCCGGCGACCACGAATCGATCCAGTACCTCGACATGCGCGATTCGGACATCGCGATCGCCATCGCCCAGCGCAACAGCCTGGCCTGGGAAGTGAGCCAGTCCTCGCCGATCCAGCACGAGGTGATCCAGCGCATGACCGACGACGCCACCTTCCTGATGGAACGCGCCGCCCGCATCGACTACGACTGCTACATCGGCACCGATGCCATCAGCGGCAAGGCCAAGCTGTACTTCATCAAGCCCACCGATGGCCGCGATGGCGCGCGCCAGACCCGCTTTGCCTACCGCTGGGGCGAAAGCCTGCTGAGCTTTACGCCCACCATCAACCTGTCCGACCAGGTGGCCAGCGTGACCGTGCATGGCTGGGACCCGGACACCAAGCTGCCCATCGTGGCCAAGGCCGGTCCGGACGACCTGCCCAAGCAGGCCGGCGAGGAAGCCGGCGAGAGCGGGCCGCAGATGGCCCGCCGCACCCAGGCCGGCAAGCAGGACGTGGTG
>JBKHWY010000047.1:0-14776 GCA_046566285.1 Gammaproteobacteria bacterium
TGGTCGGTTCGTCCAGCAGCAGCAGATTGGGCCGCTGCCACACGATCAGGGCGAGCGCCAGGCGCGCCTTCTCGCCGCCGGAAAACGGCGCGATCGGGCTGGTCACCATGGTGCCGGGGAAGTTGAAGCCACCGAGGAAGTTGCGCAGCTCCTGCTCGCGCACGGTGGGCGCGATCTTGGCCAGGTGCCACAGGGGCGACTCGTCGTGGCGCAGCATCTCCACCTGGTGCTGGGCGAAGTAGCCGATCGACAGGCCCTTGCCCAGCGTGGCTTCGCCGGTGAGCGGCTTGAGTTCGCCGGCAATCGTCTTGATCAAGGTGGATTTACCGGCGCCGTTCACGCCAAGCAGGCCAATGCGCTGGCCGATCTGCAAGGAAAAGTTCACGCGCGAGACGATGGTCTTTTCGCCCGTCTTGTCGCCATGCTCGTCCAGCAGCGTGTAGCCGGCGTTTACGTCCTCCATCACCAGCAGGGGATTGGGCGCGGCCAGGGGTTCCCTGAATTCGAACGAGAACTCGGCGGCTGCCCGCAGGGGCGCCAGTTCCTCCATCTTGGCCAGCGCCTTCATGCGGCTTTGGGCCTGGCGGGCTTTCGAGGCCTTGGCCTTGAAGCGGTCCACGAAGGACTGCAGGTGGGCACGCGCGCGCTGCTGCTTTTCCAGCGCGCTGGCGGCCAGCACCATCTGGGCGGCGCGCTGGCGCTCGAAGCCGGAGTAGTTGCCCGAGTAGCGCTTGAGTTTGCGCTCGTCGATGTGCACCACCACGTTCACGATCTCGTCGAGGAAGTCGCGGTCGTGCGAGATGATGATCAGGGTGCCGGCATAGCGTTTCAGCCAGTCTTCCAGCCAGATGATGGCGTCCAGGTCCAGGTGGTTGGTCGGTTCGTCCAGCAGCAGCAGGTCCGATGGGCACATCAGCGCCTGCGCCAGGTTCAGGCGCATGCGCCAGCCGCCCGAGAAGCTCGCCACCGGCTGCTGCATCTGGTCGAGCGTGAAGCCCAGGCCCAGGAGCAGCTGCTCGCCGCGCGACTGCACGGTGTACGCGTCCGCATCGGCCAGGGCGCTGTACAGGTTGCCCATGGCGATACCGTTCTCGCTCGATTCGGGCTGCGCTTCCAGGCGCGCCAGTTCGGCCTGCAGGCTGCGCAGGTGCACGTCGCCGTCGATGGCATAGTCCAGCGCCGCGCGCTCCAGCGGCGGGGTTTCCTGCGCCACGTAGGCCATGCGCCACTTGGCGGGGAAGTCGATCTCGCCCTGGTCGGGGTGGAGCTCGCCGCGCAGCATGGCGAACAGGCTGGATTTGCCGGCGCCGTTGGCGCCGATCAGGCCGATCTTGTCGCCCGGGTTGAGGGTCAGGTCGACGCTTTCCAGAAGCGGCTTGGTGCCGCGCATCAGGCTGACGTTGGTGAGACGGATCATGGTGTGCTTAAGCGCTAAATGTGAAACCGTCATTCCCGCGAAGGCCTCGGCGGCCCCGCGGTGATCCATAGCGCCTGTGCTCAGAGTGGAACGCTGTCACTCAATGAACGCGCTATGGGTCCCCGCCTTCGCAGGGACGACGCTGAATATGTTTGTGGGATATAAGTGGTTCGACTCCGGCTTAGCCGGCATAACCCTGCAGCTGGTCGGCCCGCAGCAGGAACACCATATCGTCGCCGGCGCTGGTGGTCACCCAGGTCAGGCCCAGGTGACCGAAGGCCGCTTCGGCGTAATCCTTCTCGTTGCCGATTTCGACCATCAGGATGCCATCGGGCGTCAAGCGTTCGGCCGCGCCGGCCACGATCTTGCGCACCAGGTCCATGCCGTCATGGCCGCCGTCCAAGGCGATCTGCGGTTCGCGCTTGTACTCCTGCGGCAGCTGCGCCATCGACTGTGAATTCACATACGGCGGATTGGTGACGATCATGTCGTACTTCTTGAACGGCACGTCGGCATACAGGTCGGACTGGATCAGGTTCACGCGGCCTTCCAGCTGGTAGTCGCGCACATTGCGCTGGGCGACATCGAGCGCATCGCGCGAAATGTCCACCGCATCGACCACGCTGTTGGGGAAGGCGTCGGCCAACATGATGGCCAGGCATCCCGAACCCGTGCACAGTTCCAGAACGTTCTCCACCGCGTCCGGGTCTTCCACCCATGGGCTCAGCTGATTGGGAATCAGTTCGGCGATGAAGGAGCGCGGCACGATCACGCGTTCGTCCACATAGAAGGCATAGGTGCCCAGCCAGCCCTGGTTGGTGAGGTAGGCGGCCGGCACGCGCTCGGTGGCGCGCCGTTCGATCACGGACAACACCTGCAGCACTTCCTCGGGCAGCAGGCGAGCGTCGAGAAAAGGCTCGAGCTTGTCGAGCGGGAGCTTCAGGGTATGCAGGATCAGGTAGGCCGCTTCGTCCAGCGCATCCACGCTGCCATGGCCGAAGAACAGCTTGGCCGTGTTGAAGCGCGTGATGGCGTAGCGCAGCAGATCGCGCGGCGTGGAAAAGGGAGTCGTCATGGCGTGCCTCTCAATGGGTCGATTGCGAAGTTAAGCCAGCAAGTTGTCCAGCGTGCGGCGGTAGATGTTTTTGAGCGGATCGACATAGCGCAGCTCGATGTGCTCGTCGATCTTGTGGATGCTGGCGTTCGGAGGCCCGAATTCTATCACCTGCGGGCAAATGCGCGCGATGAAGCGGCCGTCCGAGGTGCCGCCCGTGGTGGACAGTTCGGTGGTCACGCCCATCTCCGTTTGAATAGCCGAGGACAACGCATCGGACAGCACGCCGCGCGGGGTCAGGAAGGGCAGGCCGGACAAGGCCCACTTCAGGTCGTATTCCAGGCCATGCTTGTCGAGGATCGCATGCACGCGCGCCTTCAAGCCCTCGTGCGTGCTGGCGGTCGAGAAGCGGAAGTTGAAGTCGATGACCACTTCACCGGGAATGACGTTGTTCGCGCCGGTGCCGGCATGGATGTTCGACATCTGCCAGGAAGTCGGCAAATAGTATTCGTTCCCCGCATCCCACTGTTCGGCCGCCAGTTCGGCCAGCGCGGGCGCGGCCTGGTGGATCGGATTGCGCGCCAGTTGCGGGTAAGCGATGTGGCCCTGGATGCCCTTGATGGTGAGTTTGCCCGACAGCGAACCGCGCCGGCCATTCTTGATCACGTCGCCCAGCACCTCGGTGGAAGTGGGTTCGCCCACCAGGCAGTAGTCCAGCTGCGCGCCGCGCTCTTCCAGCATGCGGCACACCCCCACCGTGCCATCCGTGGCCGGGCCTTCCTCGTCGCTGGTGATGAGGAACGCGATCGAACCCTGGTGCTCGGGCGTGGCGGCGATGAACTCCTCGCAGGCGACCACCATGGCGGCGATCGAAGTCTTCATGTCGGCCGCGCCGCGCCCGTACAGTTTGCCGTCGCGGTGGGTCGGGATGAAGGGGGCGGACTGCCACTGCTCGGCCGGGCCGGTGGGCACCACGTCGGTATGGCCGGCGAACACGAACACCGGCGAAGCGGACCCGCGCCGCGCCCACAGGTTGGTCACGCCATTGGACTCGATGGTCTCGCAGACAAAGCCGAGCGGTTCGAGCAGTTCGACCAGGCGGCGCTGGCAGCCTTTGTCGTCGGGCGTGACGGAGGACAGGGAAATCAATTCCTCGGTCAGGGCGAGGGTACGGGAAGCGGTCATGGGAGGAGGTTCGGTGAATTCGTTATTCGTTATTTCGAGTTCGGGAAAAGCTGCTGGTACTGCTCGGGCTTGAAGCCGACGCTGCAGGCGCCGTCGCGTGCGAGCACGGGGCGCTTGATGACCGACGGCTGCGCCAGCATCAATTCGAGCGCGGACGCCCCGTCGATGACGGCTGCGCGCTCGTCGTCGGAGAGCTTGCGCCACGTGGTGCCTTTGCGATTGACCAGCGCTTCCCAGTCCAGCTGCTCGAGCCAGGCCTGTACCGTGGCACGCTCCAGGCCCTGTTTCTTGAAGTCGTGGAAGGTGAAGTCGATGCCGTGTTCAAGGAGCCAGGTGCGGGCTTTCTTGACGGTGTCGCAGTTGGGGATGCCGTAGAGGAGGGTGCTCATTGAAGAATTGGTCGCTTACGGGCGCGCTCGCCGCGGGTTGAATGCTCGGGCCGACAGTATACATGGGCGCAGCGCGGCGGGGTCATTCTCTGCTCATCGAGGCATCACCAAGCGCGCTTGTCGTTCATGGCAGACCAGTCGTGCGACACCTCCGCCACCAAAGGTGTCGATAGCCGCCGGGGCGCATATGCTGACAGAGTGGCCGGAACTAGCGAATGCCGGTGGATGCCAAGATACCGCAGTCGGTGCGGCGGCCAGCCAGCCCCGGCGTGCTTTTATGGGCGCGGGATATTACCGGCAGCTATGTCGTCCCGATATGATCTATAAGAGTTGGCAACATTTTGCGGAATGTGTATCAATCTATCCAGATCATCAATCATTTCTGGATGGAGATACAGTGGTGCATTTGACGCATGTGCGTAATCATGCGCGAGAATAGATCTACGAGTTCGCCTGCCAAAAAAATGTTCTGCCAGCACAGACCGCTGTGTGATGGGTGGTGCTTGGCTGAGATTATTTCTTCTAGGAGCCCGCCGTGAATTTTGAACTTTTGAGGAGCTTCTCTGCTGCGTTTGATTGATTCGAGCGTTTTCAGAGATACGGCCTCATCTTCTGCTGGGGAGCCGTGTGGAGGCAAGATAATCTGACAGTATCGGCGCGCATCCCAGATGGCTTGGTCAAGTTGTGGTAGCAGTACGCCATCCACAGCATATGATCCGATCAAGTAGCGATCCTGTCCGTACTCGGCAATTTGCTTGAATACGTCCAACTGGTCAGCTCGCATGTCCTCAACATAGCCCACGTGCTCGCGAACTTTCGTAATCGCAGCCGTGATGTCATGACCTAGTTTTTTGCTCGGAATCCGATTTACAAGCAATATATATTTAAAATACTTTTCGAATGCTTGCAACGAAGACCATAGGAACTGGGGGAACAAGCTTGCCCTGATCGCAAGACGTGCAGCGATATAGTCCATATCTGCAATATCGCGAAACGCTCGCCTAGCGAAGTCATTGATGCGCCTGTCATGATCAGTCCAAATGCATACCGAACTCATTAGTGCCTCCATCGCCCGCTAGAAGTCAGGTTACTGCGCCGTCACGCGAAGCGAGCCTCGCGCTAATCTTTGCGCAGGTTAATATCGTAGATTCGTTTGGTTTGGTGCGTTTATCATTTGCATCCTGCGCAGGGAGTCCCGCCGATTGCAGATTGGCTGATGCATTGTGTGACGGCGTTGTCGCGCATAACTGCTTATATTCCTCGTCAAAGCCCAGCACGCAATTCGCTATACGTAGGGAGTAGATCCTGATCCACCAAGCGAGTTTCGATAGAGTTGGCAATTCGGATATGTTGAGAATTGCTGACATCAAACTCGTCATCCACCGCTATCACTAATGTGCCTTTTTGACCATTGCCACTATCATTCGGTATGGCGACTACGTTATATGCTTCCGGTACTTGCGCTGCGCGAACCGCGACCGGCAAATAGATCATCCAACCGACAGCGGGACGGTTGGGAAACACAGCCTGGTCGCTATAATGATCAGGATCGACTTGAATCAACAGCGGATTCCAGATTTCAATAATTGCTTTGATCAACTGGACCACCTTTCGGTAGTCCGCAAGTTGTTGAACGCCTTTGCTTGTGAACTCCAGATTTGAAGGGAACAGGGCCGAGGAAAGTAGGGTTGTGAACGCCATGCCTCCGGTGCCTTCGATGCCGTTCCACACTCCAGCTGACCTAATGTCAGTGGCCATATTGTCTCTGTCAGCCTTGGCAAGGGCAATCGCTGCAAGCGTCGGCCCGTGGTCGTCAAACGCCTTGTTGAGCAAGGATTCGGCTTCGGTAGCAGCCGGTGGAAACCACGCATCCCGTGGACAGCCGATGGACTCAAGAGCGCCTGCAAAGCGCCAGAGATCCACATACTGTTGTTCAATTGTCGGAAGCGGAGAGCGCGGCTTAATATTCGCGGTAATTGTTAATGACTTGCTCATGGGGTAAGAACCGTCGTGATTGATAGGAATGCACGTCTAAAACTTCTCGCGAAGTAAGCCCAGCTGAGCGGTTGCATAAAGTGCCACTGCAGCTGTGCTGGAGAGGCACCTACGACAACGATATTCTGGCGGATCGCTTGACTGTTTATTTTCGGTATTCCGACAATTCGGAAGAAAATTTTGGGGTCCCCAGTCGCGTCAAAGAATTGGTCGTATCGCGCCTTTGCTTCGAGGAGCGTGCACGTTTGGGACCTAAATCCGTCGAAGTCAGTGCTATCGAAATTCCATTCCGTTCCAGGCGAAAATCCTGTGATACGGGCCTGGTAACTGCGCGAGTCCTCGGACATACTCCAATTGCGTTGTACGAGCGCTCCGCAATCAGGCTGACATTTTGAGCACCTGTCACGGGTCTTCGTTTGAGTCGCGGCTTGTGCAATCGGCGCCGCCTTGGCTTTGTCAGCTGCATCGGCCTTCTTCTTGGCCGCTTCGTTGATGGCAACCGCACCCGCGCCAGCGGCGGCCGTGACCCCAAGGGCGCGCAGCAGGGCAACACCCGCCGCTTCAAGTACCGGTACTGCTAGCGAGGCCATTCAATATCCCTTGAGCGTTGACGTCATCTGGGCGACCAGATCAGCCAGCCGTTGTTCGACCGGATACCCGGGCTTGGTGAGCCAAGCGTTGATCGCAGCTTGGCGATAAAAGCCCGGCGCGAACGCTTCGTAGTACAAAAACTGCGTAATGCTGGGCCCATCTTGAAATCCCAGCGTCAAGGCGTGGCGGTGGGCTTGCTCGAGCCGCGTGTCGAGATTACGGTCATCGGCATATTCGGGAAACTCGGTCACGATCTTTTTGCGGACTTCGGCCAGGAACTGCAACGTTTCAAGATGCGCCAGCTCCGCAAGCTGGGCTTCGCTGAGCTTAAGCATGACTTCTTCCTATCATGACTCGCTTTCCTTGATACATGAAGTGCCATTCGTCGATCAGGTAGAAGAACTCGTCGCGCTGGTCGGCGTTCAAGGTGCGAGCAAGATTGCCGAGGACCCGTGGGTCGTAGAACCGGAGCAGTGCCTTGCGGCCGTCGGGCAGCTCTGCATCAAGCTTCAGCTGAAGCAACTGGGCCAAGCCTTCAAGATCAACGGACGTGATCATCCATGAGACAGACGGCACCGCGAATTCGAGTGCCTGAATGACCGATAACTCGTCGGTACTTTCCAGCACATCGATCAGCCAGGGTCCCGCATGCATAAGCGGCTCGTCTTCCGTGCGGAGCAACAGCGGCCGGTTCACGCCGCGCCTGTACTGGATTCGCTGTCGCGTATATTCGGTATATTGAAAGCCATCGACCAGGGCATAGAATCGAAGGGTCTCGTTGTGCTGTTTAAGCGAATGAAATCGTTCGAACAAATCTGCCATGGCTTAGTTCCGCACGACCATGGCAGTCCCAGCGGCTGCGGCGGCGGCAAGGCACTCAAGGCAAATCGTCGGGGCTTCCTGGGCGATGGCCTTACTGGCTGCCTGAAGATCCGTAGAATCGGCAGTCGATTGTTCGCCGGCGTCTGAACGATTGTCCCAAAGAGCCAAGACTTGCGAAGCGATCAGGCTGGCGCCGCAAGCGGTCTTGTCGCCCTCGCGCGCCACACTTTGGCCGAAACTGGTGAGGTCGGCCGCACCTTCCTTGATCGGAAAGATGCCCTTGCACTTTGGGCAGACGGTGAGGTCGCCCGCGCGTGCCACGGCTTTGTCGTATATGGTCCAGGTCAGGTCACCGCTGATGACGGTGCCGCCGTGGCTTGTCCTGTCCCCCATTCGGATGATGGCCTTGCTCATCGCTGCCTTTTACTGTGCGTTGGTAAGACTGCAGATAGCCGAATTGTGGGGCGATGGTGATGCTTATGTCAATCTGTATAAATTATTGAGAACAAATCCGCAACGTCGCGTTAGACGCCGGTTTGGAGGTTCAGGTATCGAGCGTGAACTCGGTAAACGAAGTCGAGGCGTCGTCGGCCGGCTTTTGCTGCAGCGGCGACTCTTCCTTCTGGGCCAACTGCGAATCCGGGCCGCTGTTCAGGAGCCACAGCAGGTTGGTGGCCGAGTCGGCGTTGGCCAGCGCTTCTTCCTGCGTCACCAGCCCGGCTTTCACCAGCGCCAGCAGGGCCGTCTCGAACGACTGCGAACCGGGCGACAGGCTCTTGTCGATGGCATCCTTGATTTCGCCGATCTCGCCTTTTTCAATCAGCTCGGCGATGTAGCGGGTATTGACCATGACTTCCACGGCGGCCTGGCGCACGCCGCCCTTGGCCGAACGGACCAGGCGCTGCGAGACGATGGCCTTCACCGCCGAGGACAAGTCCTGCAGCAGCGCCGGACGGTTCTCGATGGGGTAGAAGCTGATGATGCGGTTCAGCGCGTTGTAGCTGTTGTTGGCGTGCAGGGTGGCCAGCACCAGGTGGCCGGACTGGGCATACGCCAGCGCCGCCGCCATGGTTTCCTTGTCGCGGATTTCGCCGATCAGGATGCAGTCCGGCGCCTGGCGCATGGAGTTGCGCAGGGCGGTCTGGAAGCTGGACGCGTCCGCGCCGATCTCGCGCTGGTTGACGATCGACTTCTTGTGCTTGAACAGGTACTCGATCGGGTCTTCCAAGGTCAGGATGTGACCGGCACGCAGTTCGTTGCGATGGTCCAGCATGGCGGCGATGGTGGTCGACTTGCCCGACCCGGTTGCGCCGACGAGCAGCAGCAGGCCGCGCTTTTCCATAATGAGTTCAGCCAGCACGGGCGGCAGGCCGAGCTCGGAGAGCGCGGGGATGCTGGCCGGGACGAAGCGGAACACGGCCGACACCGAGCCGCGCTGGCGGAACGCCGACAGGCGGAAGCGTCCCAGGTTCGGCACCGAGATGCCGACGTTGAGTTCATTCTCGCGTTCGAGTTCGGCCATCTCCTCGGGGGAGGTGACTTCCTTCAGCAGCGCGACAATGTTCTCGTTCTCCAGCTTCTGCTGGTTGATCGGAATGAGGTTCCCGTTGATCTTGATGTGCACCGGTGCGTTCACCGCGAAGAACATGTCCGACGCGTTCTTTTCCTTCATGAGCTGAAACAGCCGTTCCATCGCCATGTTCTTCTCCTGTCGTCCTCAGTGCCGAATCAGATACCGCGCAGCAGTTCGTTGATGCCGGTCTTGGAGCGGGTCTGGGCATCGACGCGCTTGACGATCACGGCGCAGTACAGGCTGTACTTGCCGTCGGCGGACGGCAGGTTGCCCGACACGACCACGGAGCCGGCCGGCACGCGGCCATAGCTCACTTCGCCGGTGGCGCGGTCGTAGATCTTGGTGGACTGGCCGATGTACACCCCCATCGAGATGACCGAGTTCTCTTCGACGATCACGCCTTCGACGATCTCCGAACGGGCGCCGATGAAGCAGTTGTCCTCGATGATGGTGGGGTTGGCCTGCATGGGTTCGAGCACGCCGCCGATGCCCACGCCACCCGACAGGTGCACGTTCTTGCCGATCTGGGCGCACGAGCCGACGGTGGCCCAGGTGTCGACCATGGCGCCTTCGTCGACGTAGGCGCCGATGTTGACGTACGACGGCATCAGCACGACGTTCTTGGCGATGAAGCTGCCGCGCCGGGCCACTGCCGGCGGCACCACGCGGAAACCGCCGCGCGCGAAGTCTTCGGCGCTGTAGTTGGCGAACTTGGTGGGCACCTTGTCGTAGAACTGCATGGTGCCGTCGGCCGGCATCACGCTGTTGTTCTCGAGGCGGAACGAGAGCAGCACGGCCTTCTTGATCCACTGATTGACCACCCAGCTGCCATCGGTCTTCTGCGCCACGCGCAGGCTGCCGTCGTCAAGGCCGGCGATCACGTGCGATACCGCGTCGCGCAGTTCGGCGCTGCCGTTCGATGGGCTGATCTCGGCGCGCTGTTCCCATGCCGTGTCGATGATGTTCTGGAGTTGTTGGGTCATGATAGTACGTATGTGTGAGTGGTGAATCAGAAGCTCGGATGGCTTGGCCGGGTTGATCAGCGCGCCTGCTTGAGCGAGTTACAGAACTGGACGATGCGCTGGGCCGCCTCAAGGCCTTCGTCGATTTCGGCGACCAGGGCCATGCGGATGCGGTGCTCGCCGGGGTTGATGCCGTGCGCGTCGCGCGCCAGGTATGACCCCGGCAACACGGTGACATTATATTCGGCGTACAGGCGCCGGGCGAATTCGGTGTCGGACAGGCCGGTGCGGCGCACGTCGGCCCACAGGTAGAAGCCGGCGTCGGGCAGTTCGACGTCCATCACCTGCTTGAGCAGCGGGGTGACGAGGTTGAACTTCTCGCGGTACTTGGCGCGGTTTTCCTGCACGTGGGCTTCGTCGCCCCAGGCCGCAATCGAGGCGGCCTGCACGGGTGGCGACATGGCGCCGCCGCAGTAGGTGCGGTACAGCAGGAATTTTTTGAGGATCGCCGCGTCGCCGGCGACGAAGCCCGAGCGCATGCCCGGCACATTGGACCGCTTGGACAGGCTGGAGAACACGATCAGGTTGGCGTACGGGCGCTCGCCGCCCGAGCGGCCCAGCGCATGGGCCGCTTCCAGCGCGCCCAGCGGCGCCGCGCTGCCGTGGTAGATCTCGGAATAGCATTCGTCCGCGGCGATCACGAAGCCGTACTGGTCGGACAGGGCGAACAGCTGCTTCCAGTCCTCCAGCGCGAGCGTGGCGCCGGTCGGGTTGCCGGGCGAGCACAGGTACAAGAGCTGCACGCGCGGCCACACGTCCGCCGGGACGCTGGCATAGTCGCAGGCGAAGTTCCGCGCCGGCTCGGAATTGACGAAGTAGGGCGCGGCGCCGGCCAGGTAGGCCGCGCCTTCATAGATCTGGTAGAACGGGTTCGGGCACAGCACCAGCGCATCGGCCGAAGGATCGATTACCGCTTGCGCCAGCGCGAACAGCGCCTCGCGCGAGCCGTTCACCGGCAGCACCTGGGTGGCCGGGTTCAGGGCGGGCACGCCGTAGCGCCGTTCCAGCCAGCCGGCGATCGCCGCGCGCAAGGCATCAGTGCCGTGCGTGGTCGGATAGTTCGCCAGGCCCTGCACGCTGTGCATCAGGGCTTTCTGGATGAAGGCCGGGGTCGGATGCTTGGGTTCGCCGATGCCGAGGCTGATCGGCTCGTAGTCGGCATTCGGGGTGACGCCGGCGAACAGCTGGCGCAGTTTTTCGAACGGGTAGGGGTGCAGTTGGTCGAGATGTGGATTCACGGCGGCGGTTGGCGAGTTTTTCTGGGCGAAAGCGACCGTTATTATAGGCGCAATTCGCCCGGCCAAGGCGCCGGAGAATGGCTTCTCAAGCCATCAGCACCTCGCGCACGGTTTCCCAGGTCTGGCTGCCGATATCGACGGCGCGCACGCGATTGCGGCCGGTCTGCTTGGCGCGGTACATGGCGCTGTCGGCGATCTTCAGCAGCGAGCCGGTGTCGCCTCCGGCGCTGGGCACGGCCGTGGCCACGCCGACCGACACGGTGACGATGTCGCCGCTGGGCGAAGCCGGATGGGGCAGGGCCAGCGCGGCCACCCCGGCGCGCACCGCTTCGGCCAGCCGGGCGGCGGACGCTGCCGGGGTCTCGGCCAGCAGCAGGGCGAATTCCTCGCCGCCGTAGCGCGCCGCCAGGTCGGTGGGGCGGGCGGCCTGGGCCTGCAGCACGCGCGCCACCTGGCACAGGGCGGCGTCGCCGGCCGCGTGGCCGAGGCGGTCGTTGTACTGCTTGAAGTGATCGACATCGACCATCATCAGCGATAGGGGCGCACCACTGCGGGTGGCGCGCTGCCACTCATGCTCGAACAGGCGGTCGAAATGGCGACGGTTGGCAATCCGGGTGAGCGGATCGAGGAGGGCGGCGCGCTGCAGTTCGGCGTGCGCCGCGCGCAGGGCCAGTTGGGTGCGCACGCGCGCGCACACCTCCGGCATGCGCAGCGGCTTGGCGATGTAGTCGACCGCGCCGCAGTCCAGGCCGGCCACCACGTCGGCGCAGGCGTAATGGCTGCTGATGAAGATCACCGGGATGTCGGCGGTGGCGCTGTGCTGCTTGAGCTGGCGGCAGGTTTCCAGGCCATCCATGCCGGGCATGCAGGCTTCCATCAGGATCAGGTCCGGGTGCTGGCTGCGCGCCAACGCCACCGCCAGCGGTCCGCAATTGGCCAGCAGGGTACGGTAGCCATGGCGGCGCAGCGCCGCGCCGATGATGCCTAGCTGGTCGGTCGCACCATCGACGATCATGATCGTGGCGCGTGCGGGGGCGGGCAGAGGGTTCATGGCAGATGTCAATACTTGTTGACCTGTGATGATCCTACGGCCCAGTGCCTTGTCGCACAACAATACAAACTGATAGGGTGGGAAAGCGCCTATCCGTGTTAGGACGTGGTTGAGTGCGTCTGTGTTCGGTTTTAAGTGCGAGAAACGGACACCACACTGCCTGCCGGCCCGAACGTGGCGCGATTGGCTGTGCAGGTCGGCCGCCCCGATTCGCTGCTGGACACGCAGAACGACGCCCCCACCACGGCGTGTTCCAAGGTGCGGGTGGTTCCGGTCGGTACCGTTTCAACGCTGACCTTACCTTCGGGCCCGTCGATGTGGATATAGCAGTTGCCGGAGGACGATTCGACGCAGGCCAATGCGTATTGGTGCACATCACCTGCCGGAGCGATCCGATACTTCACCACACCTGGAATCCCGGTCGCGCATCCGCCGAGGATGGCGCCGAGAGATAAAACAGATAACGCAATCTGGAATGGTTTCATTGGCTTGAGCCCCATAGTGAACAGACGATCGCAGCTGTCGCGGCTACTGAGCGGACCTCGGACTGGAGCGTAGCAATTCAACCTCATCCACGACGACCTGCAACGCTTCGCGCAGTTGCACCCGGAGGATATCGTCGCGTGTGGCGCCTTTGTTGTCAGATGGCTGCGAACGGGCATGCAACGTCGTTTGATACGACGTATCCGCCGTTGTCCTGGCCTCGTGGCGTCGCGACAGCGCTGGCATGACAGCCTTGATCTCGCCACTCGGCTTGTATGCGGCTGGGCTGATTGGCGCGGCGGGGAACGCGAGCTGGTGCGCCGTATCGCTGAGCTTGGGCAGGCCCGGGATGGGGATGTCGGGAGTGACGCCCGTCTGCTCGAAGGATTCTCCGCTCACGCGATAGACCTGAGCCACCGTCATCATCAGTTCGCCGTAGTGTTCGGACGGGTTGGTCGCAAAGCGGTCGAGGGGAAGCCGGGCCTGCACGCTGCTGCGGCCGAAGCTGCGATCGCCGATCACCAAGCCTCTGCCGTGATCCTGTATCGCAGCGGCGAAGATTTCCGTTGCTGCTGCAGAGCCTTCGTCGATCAGGACCGCCAGCGGCCCCTCCCACGCCGGATCCGTGTCCGGGGCGGACTCCAGCTTTATTTTGCCGTCGGGTTCGCGCTGCTGTGCGATTGCCGCGCGGGGAAGAAACAGTCCGGCAAAGCTGATCGCTTCGGCCAGCCATCCGCCTCCGTTCCTTCGCATGTCCAGCAGCACGGCATTGGCGCCTTGCGCCTTCATCTTGGCCATCAGTCCAGTCACTTCGCGCGTCATGCTGGCGTAGTCGCTGACACCGGCGCGCTTTGCCACGAAATCCTCATAGAACGATGGGATAGTCACGACGGCGATACGGTAGCTGGCTCCGCCCCGGTCGAGCACTTCGAGCTTCGCGGTGGCATGGCCAGCATTGTTGAGGCTGGAACCCGTATCGCGTACCAGCATGACGCGGCGCGCTGGGCTTCCGGCCTGGGCGTTGGCCGGGCTGACGTCCAGCACGACGGTAGAGTTTGGCAACCCACGCAACGCGGCTACTACCTCGTCGACGCCCCAGCCTGCGACGTCGGTCATTGGCTGGGCAGTCCCTTGCGCCACTCCGACGATACGGTCGCCAATATTCAATTGCCCGGAGCGCCAGGCGGCGCCACCGCCGATCAGGTCCTGGACCGTGACCCACTCGCCTCGTTTCTTCAGCACCAAGCCGACGCCGACATGGCCAGGTTGCGCCTTAGGAGCGACAACGGAGCGGACCGGGGGCAAGTAGATGCCATGCGGATCGAATGCGCCCACGTATGCGTTCATGAACGCCTCAAATGCGTCGTCCATGGTCAGTGCCCGGACCCTCGCCAGCCGGTCATCGTTACGATGGATGAGGATCGCGACGATCTCCTTGTCGCTGAAGCCGGCGCTGCGCAAGTTCCCCAACTCATCGGCCACTTGCTGGCGCCACAGTGCTTGTTGTTCCTGGTCCGATGCGGGCCACGACGGTTCACCTGCCTGGGGGGGCGGTCGATTGCCCTCTAGGGCACTCAGCGGTCCGCGCAGGGCTTCCCCGGTCCAGCTCCACATGGCCGTCCTGCGCGCGCGCATCTGTTCAAACAGGGCAAATGCCGTGCCGAGCTGCTTGCTGTCGTCGCTGCGAGCAAGAAGCTCGCGCTGCGGCTCGAATCGTGCGATGTCAGACCGGGTGAACAGCACGTGATCGGGGTCCAGAGCTTGCAGGTAACGGTCAAGGACCGGTGGCTGCGCACTGGACGTCGGGGGCGCGGGTCGGTACCGGAAGCGCGCGAGGATGCGGGCCGTCATCAGGAAGGTGTTTTCCTGCGTGGCACGCGACATGGGAGCCCCTCCCGCTTTGCTGAGCTCATCAATAGTCCATCGGTATTGAACAGGTAACCAGGTCGCCGTGGC
>JBKHWY010000048.1:0-3651 GCA_046566285.1 Gammaproteobacteria bacterium
AGACGATCACGGCAAGGTAAGCGAATCCGGCGCCGAACGCTAGGCCCTGAAACAGCAACGGGGGCTTCGTTACTGTGCCGAAGCCGGGATACATCTGGGCACGCAGATGTGCTGCGGCCACCACCAGCGCTGCGAGGCCCCTCAACAGGGAGATCAACATCGAGTGCCAACAGTCTTCCTGCAGATTCGTCTTTTCGAGAATGGTGATTTTCGGCATGACAGCCTCGCTGTGTGAACAAACCCGAATAACGATATAACCCAACCATTGTTGATGTCCTGACTAGTCCCAAGTGCAGTTGACGCCTGCAGGGCCTTGCTGGTCTTATCCGGTCCGAAGCGCCAAAAGCGCTGCCTTGATGCATTCTCTTGATTTGCGGTACCATGTTTGGATGATGCGCACGATCTTTCGCCTTCTGCTGTGGCTTTCGATCACGGTGCTGTCCCTGCAGGGCGGCGCTGCGATGGCGGTCGGGCAGCCTGAACAGGCCGTGCACGAAACAGTGGTCATGACCGGCCACCAACACCATCGGGCCGCCGCGCAAGCGGACGGAGAGCACTGCACCGAGGCTGGCTCGAAGACAGCGGTTTCGTCACACGCCAAGTGCGCCGCTTGTGCAAGTTGCTGCGTTGGCGCCGCCGCGCCTCCGGCACTACTGCCGACCTTCCACGCACCGCCGTTCTCTTCCTCGCTGCACGCTCTTGCGGAAGCCGCGATGACGTCCTTCGTCCCTCCCGCCCTCGAGCGACCACCACGCCTCGATCTCGTTTGATTTTTCCGCGCGCGCTGACGGCGCGCATCCGGGCTGCCTGGTGCGGCCCTCAATCAACACGAAACAAACCATGAAATTTTCAGACCTGCTGCTGTTCGCAGCTGGCGTGCCGCTGCTCGCTTGCGCGCAAGCGCAGCAGACCTTGCCGTCCGCCGCCGACGCGAATGCGCCTGTCGCGCCCCTGCAGTACCAATCCGTCTTCGCCGATGTCGTCGCGTCGAAGGAAGCGCCGCAAGCGCCCGATAAACGCTGGGCTCGCGCTAACCGCGTCGTCCTCGGCGAGGAAGCAGAAGCTTCCGTATCGGGCGAACAGTCCACTGCTGGCGTATCCCAGAAGGTCTCCACGCCAGAACACATGCACGGCAAGCACGAACACGAAGGAGCGCACCAATGAACTCACCTGTACGACCTGGCCTGCGTCGATTGGCCGTAGCGGTCAGCGCCGCGCTGCTCGCAGGCTGCGCGAGCTTTTCCCAAGATGGCGGACTCGATGATGTCGTCCGGATGACGCAGGAACGCATCGCCCAGCCGGCACCGTTGAAGCGGGACCAGGACTCGCGGGCCGAAGTGACCGCCCTGCTCTCCAAACCGCTCACCGCCGACGCTGCGGTGCGCATTGCCCTGCTCAACAACCAGGGCCTGCAGGCGTTCTTCGCCGAGCTCGCGATCGCCGAAGCGGACTTCGTCCAGGCTGGGCGTCTGCCGAACCCGGGCTTCAGCTTTGGTCGGGTACGCGGGGGTGGCGAGACCGAAATCGACCGGGGGCTGTCCTTCGACCTGGCAGCGCTCGTGACCCTGCCGGCCCGCACCCGCATCGAACGTCGGCGCTTCGAACAAGCCAAGCTGCAGGCGGCAATGCAGGCTGTGAACCTGGCGGCCGACACGCGCAAGGCGTATTACTCGGCCGTGGCCGCGGCGCAGGCAGCCGCCTTCGCGGAAAAGGTACGCGGATCGGCCGAGGCGGCAGCCGAGCTTGCCGCGCGCATGCGCGCCACGGGCAACTGGAGCACCCTCGACGCCGCGCGTGAGCGCGCCTTCTACCAGGACGCCTTGACCCAGCAGGCGCAATCCCGCCTGCAAGCCACGACCGCACGCGAGGAACTGGTCCGCCTGCTGGGCCTGTGGGGCCCTTCCCTCGCATTCACCCTGCCGGACCGACTTCCCGATCTTCCCGCCCAGCCAGACCAGCCGGCCAATGCCGAAGCGACCGCACTGTTGCAGCGGCTCGACGTCCTCATCGCGCGTCAGGATGCGCAGGCGACGGCACAGGCGCTCGGCCTGACCAAGACGACCGGCTTCATCAATGTGTTCGATGCGGGTTACGCCAACAAAAGCACGACCGGCGCGCCGCGCGAGAACGGCTACGAGGTATCGCTCGAGTTGCCGCTGTTCGACTGGGGCGGCGCGCGCGTGGCGCGGGCACAGGCAAGGTACATGCAGGCGGTCCACCGTACCGGCGACATCGCCGTGAAAGCGCGCTCCGAAGTGCGCCAGGCCTATGCGAGCTATCGCACCGCCTACGACATCGCCCGCCACTACCGTGACGGGGTCGTCCCCCTGCGCAAGCAGATCGCCGACGAGGTGCTGCTCCGCTACAACGGCATGTTGGCGAGCACCTTCGAATTGCTTGCCGAATCGCGCGAACAGCTTGCGGCCGTCAACGCCTCCATCGCGGCGCAGCGCGATTTCTGGATCGCCGACACCAATCTTCAGACCGCCATGAATGCAGGCGGCAATACTGATTCAAGGACAGCACAATGATTTCCCGTCGAGATTTTTTCAAAGGCGCCGGCGCCGTCGCGGTAAGCACTGCCGCAGTCAGCCGTGTGGGCGCAGCATCGCTGCCCGAAGCGATGGTCATGGACAATGCAAAGACCCATGTGCCGCCGCCACCCGCCACCGGGCGTCCGTTCAACCCGGTCGTGACCCTGAACGGCTGGTCCCTGCCCTGGCGGATGAACAACGGCGTAAAGGAGTTCCACCTGGTTGCCGAACCGGTGGTGCGCGAGTTCGCTCCCGGTATGAAGGTCAACTTGTGGGGCTACAACGGCCAGTCCCCGGGCCCGACCATCGAGGTCGTCGAGGGTGACCGGGTGCGTATTTTCGTGACCAATAAACTCCCCGAGCACACCAGCGTGCACTGGCACGGCCAGCGCCTGCCGAACGGCATGGATGGCGTGACCGGTCTCACCCAGCCGGGTATCGCGCCGGGCAAGACCTTCGTCTACGAGTTCGTGGCGAAGCGCCCGGGTACCTTCATGTACCACCCCCATGCCGACGAGATGACCCAGATGGCGATGGGCATGATGGGATTCTGGGTGACGCACCCGAAGGACATCGGGCGGTTTGCCGTCGACCGCGACTTCGTGTTCCTGCTCAGCGCCTACGACATCGAACCGGGCAGCTATACGCCGAAGGTCAACACGATGCTCGACCATAACCTCTGGACCTTCAACAGCCGGGTTTTCCCGGGTATCGACACGATGCCGGTACGGCAAGGCGACCGTGTGCGCATCCGTGTCGGCAACCTGACGATGACGAACCACCCGATCCATGTTCACGGTCATGAGTTCGAGGTGACCGGCACCGATGGCGGCTGGACCCCGCCCGGCTCGCGCTGGCCGGAGGTGACCACGGACGTCGCCGTCGGCCAGATGCGGGCGATCGAGTTCATCGCCACCGACCCGGGTGACTGGGCCTTCCACTGCCACAAGTCACATCACACAATGAATGCGATGGGCCACAACGTGCCGACGCTGATTGGCGTTGACCACCGAGGCATTGCCGAGAAGATCAACAAGATCGTGCCGGATTACATGGTCATGGGCGACAAGGGCGGCTCGATGGGAGGCATGCACATGGCGCTGCCGGAAATCACGCT
>JBKHWY010000048.1:3661-14626 GCA_046566285.1 Gammaproteobacteria bacterium
CCGGCAAAGGCCCGTTCGGCGGGATCGGCATGGGCGGCATGTTCACCGTCATGAAGGTGCGTCCGGGCCTGGCGCGCGGCGACTACAGCGACCCGGGCTGGTACAAGCATCCGGCGGGTACGGTCGCCTACGAATGGACTGGTCAGTTGCCTGAGCCTGCACGCAGCAGCGATGCTGGACGCAGCCTGATGCCGGCCACCAGCAAGCCCGACGTCGAGCTGCAGGTGCGCAAACCCTCGGGGCATGCGGAGCATTAAGGCAAAGCACACTAGCAGCATGACGGAATGCCGGCATGAACATTGTGTCGGCACACTGCACGACGCCTGGCCTCTCAGTTCTTTCGCTCCAGATCCCGGATGTATTCCTTCATTTCGCCAATTTCCTTTTTCTGTGCAGCGATGATCCCGTCGGCGAGCTTGCGAACCCGCGGGTCGGTAATGTTGGCGCGTTCGCTGGTCAGGATGGCAATGGAGTGGTGGGGGATCATGGCGCGCATATAGGCCACGTCGCCCACCGTCGCCTGGCTGCGCACCAGCCATAGCGCACCAAGAAATACCACTAGGCTTCCGATAAGGATTCCTACGTTGACTCCTTTGTTCGGATACATCTTCCACATGAAAGCAAGCATCACGATTGCCATCGTGGCACCCATGATGAGTGCCATGAACGCTCTTGTTTCGCTGAAGAATATGTGGTCGTCTGAATAGACATTCAGATACATCAGCCCGAACATGATGATTGTTCCAGCCGCGATCATTTGAGCAAAGGTTGTGTATTTCATTGTTGCCATCGTATTGCTGCGGTGAGGTGCAGGCGAATCTTGCATTGATTTCTCCTTTAAAACGAATCGACGTAAAACAGCGCCGGGTTAACATGACCCGGCGCCCGATGCTGCCGGTTAGCGCGAGCAAGCCTTTCAGAAGTCCTGATCCTTTCTCTTGTCGCCGGTAGCGGGCATGAATCCGCAATCGCGGAATTGCTCGCACAGCATGTGCCGCATCTCGTTGATCTGGTTCTTCTGCGTCACGACGATGTTCTCGCAGTAGCGATGGAGGGAGTCGTGGTCGATGTCGCTCTTGACCTGGCAGTGCAGGCTGGGCGCGAGTGCGCTGAGATGATGGTTACTGAAGGTGCGCAGGAAGGTCTGGTTGAACTGTGCGCCGGCCGGCGTACTCTCGAGAGTCGCGATCATCCTTTGGCCGTCGGCGGTGAGTTGGGGCGTGTGCTGCATTCCGTACCAGTCGCGCAAAAAGCGCTGGGCCCGCATGATTTCTTCTCGCTGCGTGCGGTTAGCCTGGCGAGACATGGAGCGAATTTGATCATCGCTCGCCTTGGCCACGGTGGCGCCGTAGCCAGGTGTCGGCGACGTCCCTTCGCCAGGATTGCTGACAGGCGCATTGCGTTGCGTGTCCGTGCCGGCTGCCAGCTCGGTCATCCGCAATGCCGAGTAATGGTGGTCGATGATAAAGACGAGATAGTTCTTCTCGAACGTCGCAGTCGAGCCGCGACCCGGGCCGTCCGCGGACGCCGTGCCCGTGATCGCCACGAGCGCCAAACCCGCGAGTGCACGCGTGGCCAAGGTGCGGCAACGCGATACCGGCGTTGCAGCGTGCGTGAAATACAGATTAGTGCGTTTCATCTTTCTCTCCTGTATGGTTGTGATGCGAGGTTCAAGCCACAGTCTTTGCCTGCTTCGATGTGAGGCTGCGCCGGCGAGCCAGAGCAGCAACGCCGAGTCCGCCCAACAGCATCGACCACGTCGCCGGCTCGGGCACGGCCATAACGACATTGTTCGCCGCTGCCCAGTACACGGTGCCGTCGTCCTCCATGTTCTGGAAAGACACAGAGGTGAGCGGACGATCCGACAGGAACGCGACAAACGCGTCCTGTGAAGCATTCGACAGCGTGAATGTCTCGCTGTCCGCACCGGACACCGCGCTTAGCACGATGGTGCGGTCCGGCATGAAGGCGCCGAATGAATCGGTTCCGAAGAAGTTGCCACCGAAGCCGAATACCCCGGACGAGAACGCGTTGAACGTGATGACGTCGCTGGACATCGTTCCACTCAGCCAGATATCGCCCCCGCTTCCCGACGGGTAAAAGCCGCTGTCGCCAGGTCCTGCACTTACCTGGTAGGTGTAGGCGCCGGCCAGGCGGCTCAGGGGGCTGCCGGTTTCTACCATGGCCAGGTCGTCGAAGGTGTCGGTGGCCGAGCCGGACACCGCATTGAGAAAGGCAGCGCGGTCGGTGAAGACCGTGATGTCTGCATGTGCGGCGGAAGCCGCCATCGTCACGGCGCATGCGGCAAGCAGCTTCCGTGTGAGGAACAGACTGGAGTTCATCTTGCGGTTCCTTTCGTATGCGCCTTCCCGCTTCCTGCGGGAAGGCATTGTTATCGCGAACGCAAGCCCTCAAGCCGCCGCGGTCGATCCCATCCGGCGGCACTCCTCGGCGCAGCGCCGGCAAGCAGCCGCGCAATCCTGGCAATGCTGCATCTGGTGCTTGGCGCACTCGTCACCGCACGCCTGGCAGATCTGGGCGCAAAGCTGGCAGAGCGCTCCGGCGAATTCGCTGCCCCGGGCCATGAAGGCGGCAGCCAGCCGGCAGATCTGTGCGCAGTCCATGTCGAGTGCGATGCAGCGCGCCATCATCTTGACGTCGTCTTCCTGCAGGCAGGCCGTCGAACACATGTCGCAGGCGTCGGCGCAGGCGTTGCAGGCATCGATACATGATTGATACTGTTGTTGCATGACGTTCTCCTTGAATGGTTGAAAATACCTCTTCAAAACGTCCCTATGGATAGTGCGGGGGTGGTCATGGCCACCCCGCTTCGTGATCAGAACCAGATGCGCACGCCCGCAACGATCTGCGTGCTCTTGTTTCGTTCTCCCCTCGCCCGCGCATAGTCGGCGGTGTCGCCGAAGTTGCGCGCCCAGGTCACGCCGACATACGGGGCGAACTGGCGCCGGATCTCGTAGCGCAGGCGCAGGCCAAGTTCGAGATCGGACAGCCCGCTGCCCACGCCTCTGGCCGGATCGGAGCGGCTGTACAGGTTGGCCTCGACTTCGGGTTCGAGGATCAGCTGCTGCGTGAACAGCAGTTCGTAACGCACGTTGAAACGCGCGGCAAGCCTTCCACCGGACCAGTGGGCGGTCGCTTCCGTATCAAACCAGTACGGCGCCAGGCCGCGCACGCCGAAGGCCAGCCAGTTGCGCGAATCGCCGCCACCGCTGTCGTGGCGTACGCCGAGTTGGGTACTCCAGAAGGTCGCGAAGGTGCGGTCCCACAAGGCTTCCGTACGCAGGGACTGTAGGTGCCCTCCGCGCCGCTCACCCTCGGCCTTGAACCAGGCCTTGTTGTAGTCGTTCCCGTACCACGCTTCGGCGTCTAGATTCTGGCCGTGTTCGCCGTCACCCTTCGCGTATTCGAACTTGTCGAGCAGGATCCGGCCGAAGCGCATCTCGTCGTTCATCTCGTTGCCTGGCAGGTGCGCGAAGCTCGTGCCTTCGGCATAGGCGTCCGGATCGCGGGCGTCGGGCGGTGGACTGCCGCCCTGCATCGGGCCCATCTTCATGTCGTGGCCCATTCCGCCCATGCCGCCCATCGCTTGTCCCATGCTGTGGTCCATGCTTGGTTTGCCCTGTTGCGGCGCCGGCTTGGCGTCCTGCACCCGGTCGTCACCCGCATGATTCATCTGCGAGTGATCCATCCCGGACTGGTCCATCTGCGATTTTTCCATCTGCGTGTGGTCCATCCGCGAATGGTCCATCTGAGAATGGTCCATCTGGGAGTGATCCATTCCTTCCATCGTTTTGGACTGGCCCGTGCCGGATGTCTGGCCGGTTCCGCCCTCCTTCGGCGGCTCGGTCGTCTGGGCCGATGCCGCGTCCGCCGCCACGAGGCCAAAGATCAGCAGCGCGACCGCTGCACCGGTTTTCGTCGTTGCGGTTTTCATGAAACGACCACCTCCCTGAACATGCCTGCTTCCATGTGATAAAGAAGATGGCAGTGGTAAGCCCAATGGCCTGGGGCGTCGGCCGTCACCCGGTAAGTGACGCGCTGGGCCGGCTGCACGTTAATCGTGTGCTTGCGGACCAGGAACTCCCCGCTCGGCGACTCGAGCTCGCTCCACATGCCATGCAGGTGGATCGGATGGTTCATCATGGTGTCGTTCACCAGTACGATGCGCAACCGCTCGCCGTGCCTGAAGTGGACGGGCTTGGACTCCGAAAACTTCTGGCCGTCGAAGGACCACATGAAGCGCTCCATGTTGCCGGTGAGGTGCAATTCGATCTCGCGGGTCGGCTCACGGTCATCGACCGGTCCACCGATCGTGTGAAGATCGGCATAGGTCAGCACGCGCCTCCCGTTGTTGCGCAGATTGATGCCGGGGTCGTCGAGATTGGTGCGAGGCATGTCGACGTGCATGTCGACACCCGGGCCATACTCGGTGCGGGCGTGGGTGACTTTCGGAGGCGTGCCCTGGGCCATTGGCATCGTGTGGCCGCCGCCATGGCCGGCGTGCTGCATCGGCATCTGCATCTGCCCGTGGCCCTCGCCCATCCCGCTGTGAGACATGCCCGGCATGTCGTGCATGCCCTCCATCGAGTGCATGTCGTGCGGCGCCTTCCCTTCCTTGCCCGGCGCCTGGCCCATGCCCGACATGCCGCCCATGCTCCCCATTGCCATCGCGCCCATCATGTCCTGCATGGCCAGCCACTGGGGCGGATCCATATCGGGCACCGGGGCAGACATGCCCGCGCGCGGCGCCAGCGTCGCGCGCACGAAGCCGGAACGCCCGATCGACTGCGCGAAGATGGTGTAGGCCTGGTCGCCGGTTGGCTCGACCAGCACGTCATAGGTTTCGGCAACGGAAATCCGGAATTCGTCGACCGGCACGGGCTCGACGTCCTGTCCGTCCGCAGCGATCACCATCATTTTCAGACCCGGAATGCGAACGTCGAAGATCGTCGTCGCCGAGCCGTTGATGAAGCGCAGCCTGACTTTCTCACCCGGACGGAACAAGCCGGTCCAGTTCCTGTCCGTAGGCGTACCATTGATCAGGTAGGCCATCCTCACGCCCAGGTTGCGGCTGGCGGTCACGTCGCTGAAGTCCGTCGGCAACATGCGCATCTGGTTCCACATCTTGCGCTTGTCGAGCGCGGCCCCGAGGCCGTTCTTCCGTATGTCGTCCAGGAACTGGCCGATGGTCGGCTGGTTGGTGTTGAAGAAGTCGCTCATTTTCTTGAGCTTGGCAAAGACCTTGGCAGGATCGCCATCGACCCAGTCCGACAGCATGACGACGTAGTCACGGTCCGCCTTCACCCGTTCACCGTTCTTCGGCTCGATCACGATCGAACCGGCCAGGCCGCTCTGCTCCTGGAATTCGGAATGGCTGTGGTACCAGTAGGTCCCGCTCTGCTTGACCTGGAAGCGATAGGTGAAGGTCTGGCCCGGAGGAATCCCGGTGAAACTGATGCCGGGCACGCCGTCCATCTCCGCCGGCACCAGGATGCCGTGCCAGTGAATGGAACTCGTGACCGGCAGCCGGTTGGTCACGCGCAGCGTCACGGTGTCGCCCTCGCTCCAGTACAGGACCGGCCCAGGAACCTGGCCGTTGACCGCGGTGGCGACCTGCGGTGCGCCAGTGAAGTTGACCGGCGCCGGCACGATCTCCAGGTCGAATTCGGTGCCGCGCAAGATCGGCTGCGCGGCCTGACCGGCTGCCAGCAGTCTGGCTGGGACCAGCCCGGCGAGGGCGGCGGCCCCTGCGCCCTGCAGGAGCCGTCGTCGCCACCGGTTCACGGCACTCTCCTCAAAAACACGTTGCTGCATGAAGTATTCCCCTAGATGAAGTGATGACACAATTGCCGCAGTACGGGCCCGCGTCGCGCACGCAGGCGCACTCGCAGCAAACCTCGCTGCGCAGCTACGTGGCGGATGCGGCCTGCGCGCACTCCCAAAGCGTGCGGGCTCCGCGCGTGTTTCGTCGATATCGAAGTTCGAATGAAGATGAATGGCTGGCAGGCATCGATCGATGGCATGTCGCGTGCATCCCGCATGCGCGACGTCTCCGACGGATGCCGGGAGAGCGTTCAGCCCACCTGGGAAGTCAACCGCGTGGCGGTCGCTCTATGCGGGATGGGATCCAGCCCGTGAAGGAGGAGATTGGGGAAACGGAGTCAGTTGCAAACTGCTCTGCTGGAAACCCAGCAACTGCGAACGGCGGGGGCGCCGAGGCGCCGATATAGCCGGCACTGCACGCCCGGCAGGAAGAATGCTTTTGGTGGGCGCCACTATCGCAGGGCATGTCATGATCTGCGGCGACGCTGGCGTGCGCTTGTGCGGTCGACTGGGTCATCGACATCGCCATCTCATGCTCGTCGCAGTCATCCATGACCGTAGCTTCCGGGCTTGCCGATGTGGTATGCGCCATTCTGCATGGCGATGTGATCGTGGCGGCGATGCCCTGCACGGGCAGCGACACGATCAGTATCCATAGCATGAGGACTCGAACGAATGGGCGCATGTAAATCAATCTAGCACATGCAAAAATGACATGTCCGCACGATACGGCACCGCAACGTTCGAAGCTTACCTGCCGATGGGATTGCCGATACTTTCGCATATGCTAGAATCGACGTGTGAAAGCCATCCTGAAAGTCTTGATCGTCTGGATGACGTTGCTGGCGGTGCCGCTCCAAGGCTTCGCTTCCGCGACGATGTCCTTCTGTGTGCCGCCAGTGGCGGCACTGGACAGTCACGACCACGAATCGATGGCCGACGACGTCGACATGTCCAGTGCTCACGCCCATGACGAGCACACGGGTCCGGACATACAGGCCGATCATCATCCCGCGTCTCATCATCAGGCCGGCAAGTGTGCCACCTGTGCGACATGCAGCGTCTGTTTGTCGATGGCACCGTCGTTCGTTGCCGTGCTACCGGCAACTGCTTCTTCGTCAACAACCATTCCCTTTGACCGGCATCTCTTGCCATCGGTCTACCTTGCGCTTCTAGAGCGACCTCCACGCGTCTGACCTTTCACACTGCTGAACGTTTCGTTCCTGCCAAGGCACGGACGTACCTGGCTACGCCTTCGTTGCCGGCACCTCAGCGTGCACAGCCCTTCTTTATCTGTAACTAAAACGGACCGCGTCAGGCCGGCAAGCGCCGTCGCGCGTCCACTGCAATTGAGTTTTGACTGTTTTGGAGCTTCAAATGACTCGTTTTTCTTCCCTGTTCAGCACCCTCCTCGTTTCCGCCGGCCTTGCACTGGCAACGGCCAATACATCGGCACAGATGCAGATGCAGGACCACAGCCAGCACCACGCCGCGCCTGCCGCTTCGCAGGATGATGCGAATGCGCTGACCGATGGCGAGGTCAAGAAAGTCGACAAGGACACCGGCAAGCTGACGGTACAACATGGCCCGCTGACCAATCTAAACATGCCTGGTATGACCATGTCCTTCAAGGTGCAGGATCCGGCAATGCTCGACCAAGTGAAAACTGGCGACAAGATCCGACTGCGTGTCGAACGCATCAACGGGACCTTCACCGTGACCAAACTGGAAGCGGCCAACTAAAGCTGCAGGCGTTCTGTCGGCGCTGCGGGCAGAACGCTCCACACCCATACCTCGACCCAACCAAAGAATCAGGAATAAAAACATGCCCATCAAACACATTTTGGCCCTGGCCACCTTCGCTTTCGCAAGTACCGTAACTTCGGTCGCATTCGCACACGCCAAGTTGCAATCATCGGATCCCCAAGCCGGCAGCACGCTCGGAGATGCACCGAAGCAGGTGCGCCTCAAGTTCAACGAGGCGCTCGAGCCTGCGTTCAGCAAAATCAAAGTGATGGGACCCCAAAATAACGAAATCCCGGTCACCGCGACCACCGTCGACAAGGCGGATCCTACCGTCATGACGGCGCCGCTACCACCGCTGTCCTCGGGCGAGTATCACATCCAGTGGTCGACGATGACCCACGACGGCCATAAGGCAAAGGGCGAAGTCACGTTCAAGGTCAAGTGATGGGGCTGGACCTGCAAGCTGTCCAGCACGTCGTCACTGCCCTCCTGAACGTCGCGGTAGCCCTCGTCACGGGAGCGAGCGCTTCGCGCTTGTGGATTAGTCGTGACGCATCCAGCTGGGCCGACGCGCGCCGCCAGTCCGTCCGCAAGACTGCCTTGACCGGTGTCGTCGTCGCTCTGGCCGCGAACGCGGCGCTGTTGTGGCTGGAATCGGCGGCCATGGCCGAGGTCCCAGTGACTGAAGCGGCTGGCGCCACCTGGTCGATGCTGACCTCGACACACCTTGGGCTCGCGTGGTCCATTGGGATGTTCGGGCTAGCCATGGCTACCTTCGGAACCTGCATGCGCGGCGATCGCAACCAGGTGCCTGCACTGCTGACTTTGGCGGCGCTTGCCGTATTCTGGTACACGCGCGGCATGGTCAGCCACGCCGCCAGCGAAGGCGACTTCAGCCTGCCCTTGCTGGCGGACTGGATCCACCTCGGCCTGATCAGCCTATGGGTCGGTGAAGTGTTCCTTGCTGGCGGGGTCATGTTGAGGGCAACCGAAAACATGGCCACGGCCGACAGACGCGCGCGGGCGGCTTATGTAGCGTCCCTATCCGGCTCGGCGACGTTCGCGCTTACCGGCATCTTGGCCACGGGCCTGTATGCAAGCTGGCGCAACCTGGGCGGATTCGAAAACCTGGTCGGCAACCCGTATGGCAAAACGCTTGTAGCGAAGCTGCTGCTCGTAGGCGTTGCGACGATGCTGGGTGGGATCAATCGCTTTGTCGTGATGCCGCCGTGGCTCGCGCGCGAGTCCGCAGGAAATGCCGCCCCCGAGCTTTTACCGATGCGGTTCAAGCGCATACTTTGGATCGAAGCGCTTGTATTGCTTGCGGTCGTTGTTCTGGCGGCCTGGCTTGCATCGACATCGCCCCCGGGCGAACAGATGTAGGACGTTCCAGCTGAGTGATAGTTGATTTGACGCTGGCAGCCGACCATATCCGTCGGCGCCAGCACTTAGGAGAAGGATTATGTTAATCGGAAAATTCAGAAATCTCGCGGTCGCTGCCCTGATCGGGCTGCCGACGCTCGCCAGCGCCGCAACCCAGGCCGTCGAGGTCTACAAGACCGCAACCTGCGGCTGCTGTGAAGAATGGGCCAAGCACCTGCGGGCCAACGGATTCAAGGTCAATGCGCACGATGTCGCCAATCCATCCGACACCCGCGAGAAAATGGGCATTCCCAATCGGCTCGGCTCATGCCACACGGCAGTTGTCGGCGGTTATGCGATCGAAGGGCATGTGCCAGCCGCTGAGATCAAGCGGCTGCTTGCTGCGAAGCCGAAAGCGAAAGGGCTGGCCGTGCCGGCCATGCCGCCTGGCTCTCCTGGAATGGAGGGCCCAACGCGCATGCCGTACGACGTGCTACTGGTCCGCAACGACGGCAGTACGACGGTCTACAAGCACTACGACTGAGCGATCGGGCGCCTGCAGTTACTTCGCCGTGCCCCGCAGGCGCAGCGCGTTGGTGATCACGGATACCGAGCTCAGACTCATCGCCAACGCCGCGATCATCGGTGACAGCAGGCGGCCGGTGAACGGATAAAGCACGCCTGCTGCCAAAGGAATCCCGAGCGCGTTGTAGAAAAAAGCGAAGGCCAGATTCTGCCGCATGTTGCGCACGGTCTCCAGCGACAGCAGGCGCGCCCGCGCGATACCGCGCAGGTCGCCCTTGACCAAGGTGACGTGGGCCGAGTTGATGGCGACATCCGTTCCGGTACCCATCGCGATACCGACATTGGCCTTGGCCAGTGCGGGGGAGTCGTTGATGCCATCCCCTGCCATCGCAACCGTTTTCCCCTGCGCCTGCAGCCTTTCCACCAGTGCCAGCTTGTCCTGCGGCTTGACCTCGCCGTAGACTTCCGGGATGCCAAGCTTGGCCGCAACCGACCTGGCGGTCGTGACACCGTCGCCGGTCGCCATGACGACCGTGATGCCAGCCTCCTTGAGCGTTGCCAGCGCTTCCGGCGTGGTCTGCTTGACCGGGTCGGATACCGCCACCAGCCCTAGGAGCTGCCGATCGGCCGCCAGGTACATGACGCTTGCACCTTCCTGGCGCCAGCTTTCCGCCTGGGCCGTGAGTGGCTTCCAGTCGACCTTTTCGATGTCCATAAGCGCGGTATTTCCGAGGGCAATGCGCTTGCCCTCGACAACTCCACGCACGCCGATGCCGCTGGACGATTCGAAGGACTCCGGCTTGGCCAGGCCCAGCCCGCGGCTTAGCGCCTCGGCCACAATCGCATGGGCCAGCGGGTGTTCGCTGCCCTGGTCGATGCTGGCAGCGATCCGCAACACCTCCTGTTCGTCCCCGCCCGGGATCGCAGCGGCCGAATGGAACGCCGGCTTGCCTTCGGTGAGTGTCCCCGTCTTATCGACGATGAGGGTATCGATCTTGCGCATGCTCTCGATGGCCGCCGCATCGCGGAACAGGATGCCCTGCGTGGCGCCGCGGCCGGTAGCGGCCATGATGGACATTGGCGTCGCCAGCCCGAGCGCGCACGGGCAGGCAATAATCAGCACCGAGACGGCATTTACGAAGCCGTACACCCAGCTCGGCTCCGGACCGAAAAGCCCCCACCCGAGCAGCGTCAGCAAGGCTATGGTCACGACAATCGTCACGAAGTAGCCGGCCACCACGTCGGCCAGGCTCTGCATGGGCGCGCGCGAACGCTGTGCCTGGGCGACCATCTGGACGATTTGCGACAGCATGGTCTCCGAGCCCACTTTTTCCGAGCGCACGACCAGACTGCCGCTGGCATTGATGGTTGCACCGATTACCTTGTCGCCCGGGCGCTTGGTTACGGGCACAGGCTCGCCGGTCAGCATGGACTCGTCGACCGCGCTTTCGCCCTCCAGGACAGTGCCGTCGACCGGCACCTTTTCGC
>JBKHWY010000049.1:0-14599 GCA_046566285.1 Gammaproteobacteria bacterium
ACTTCATCGTGCTCAAGCACTGGAGCAACTACAGCACCGCCTACGGGCACATGCAGCGCTTCGCTCCCGGCATCCGCAAGGGCAGCAAGGTCAAGCAGGGCGACGTGATCGGCTATGTCGGCTCGACCGGCTGGTCCACCGGCGCCCACCTGCACTACGAGTTCCGTGTGGGCGGCGAAGCGCGCGATCCGAGCAAACTGTCGGTGCTCACCAAGGACCCGCTCACCCCGGCCGAAATGGCGCGCTTCCAGATGGCCGCCGCTGAAATGACGCACCGCTTCGCGCTGCTGCGTCCTACCGGCACCGCGATGGCCGCACACTGATCCGACAGCCCCGCGCCGTACGCTGTTCCAGCGTATGCCGCGGGGCGTTTCATTTGGGGCGGCGTGTATGATGGCAGCTCCATCACCTTCGCTCACGTTCCATGACTGCTCACTCGACCCTCTACATTGGCCTCATGTCCGGCACCAGCATGGATGGCGTGGACGGCGTGCTGGCCGACTTCGGCGGCAACGCCATCCGCACCATCGAATCGGCCTTCGTCGCCTTCCCGGCCGACCTGCGCGCCGAGCTGATGGCGCTGCAGGCCTGGGGCGAGAACGAGATCGAGCGCGAAGCCATTGCGGCGAACAAGCTGGCCGCCTGCTACGCCGAATGCGTGGAAGCGCTGCTGCGCCACGCGCCCGGCCGCGTGCAGGCAATCGCCGTGCATGGCCAGACCATCCGTCACCGTCCCGACCTGGGCTTCACGCGCCAGACCAACAACCCTGCCCTGCTGGCCGAACTGACCGGCATCGACGTGATCGCCGACTTCAGGACCCGCGACGTGGCCGCCGGCGGCCAGGGCGCGCCGCTGGTGCCGGCCTTTCACATGGCCCGGTTCGGGCAGCGCGGCCAGACCCGCGTGGTGGTCAATATCGGCGGGATCGCCAACATCAGCGTGCTGCACGCGGACGGCCGCGTGGGCGGCTTCGATACGGGTCCGGGCAATGTGCTGATGGATGGCTGGATCGCCCGCCACCAGGGCCGCGCCTACGACGAGGACGGGGCCTGGGCCGCCACGGGGCGCGTCAACCAGACCTTGCTGGCGGCGCTGCTGGAAGAACGCTATTTCGGCATGGCGCCGCCCAAGAGCACGGGGCGCGACCTGTTCCGCCTGGACTGGCTGGACGCCCGTTTGAAGGGCTGCCCGGCGCTGCCGCCGGAAGACGTGCAGGCGACCCTTACGCACCTGACGGCGCTGACGATTGCGCGCGGCATTCATCACGAAGCGGCGCGCGTTCAGTCGGTGTACGTGTGCGGCGGCGGCGCCTGCAACGGCACCCTGCTGCGTGAACTGGCCACGGCGCTGGGCGGAGGCACGACGGTGGAATCGACGGCGGCGCTGGGGGTGGCGCCGAACCGCGTGGAGGCGCTGGCGTTTGCATGGCTGGGGTATCGCTTCGTGCAGCGCGAGCCGGGGAATTTGCCGGCGGTGACGGGGGCGCAGGGGGAGCGGGTGCTGGGGGCGTTATATCCGGCTTAGGCAGATCCTATCCTCGATGTTACTCCACCCACCGCACCTGGAGCCGTCGTCCTGGCGAAGGAGGGTGTTGCGAAAGCGGCGATGCCATCTCATTCGCGTACACCGCGCACTAAAAACCGTCATTCTGGCGAAGGCCAGAATCCATGCCACACTCAGTCAGTGACATGGTTCTACTCTGAGCAAGCGCTATGGGTTCTGGCCTTCGCCAGAACGACGGTCTTTAGGGCGGGGGCGGTCCAAACGTGGCGTGCCATTTTAGAGTTCTCCAACACTCTCGAAGGCTAGGACCCATACCGCGCTGGCTCAGAGTGGAACCCTGTCACTGTTTGAACGCGCTATGGATCCCGGCCTTCGCCGGGATGACGTCAATGGCGTTACCGCATCTTTAACATTCTGACTTCGGCAGCCCCAAGAACACAAACGCCGCCTTCCGCCAAGCGGAAAACGGCGCTGCAAGGGCGAAACCTGGAGCTTAAACCGAGAACGACGAACCGCAGCCGCAAGTCGAGCTGGCCTGCGGGTTCTTGATCACGAACTGGGCGCCTTCCAGGTCATCCTTGTAGTCGATCTCGGCGCCCACCAGGTACTGGTAGCTCATCGAGTCGATCAGCAGCTGCACGCCGTTCTTGACCATGGTGGTGTCGTCTTCGTTGACGATTTCATCAAAAGTGAAACCGTACTGGAAACCCGAGCAACCGCCGCCCTGCACGAATACGCGCAGCTTCAGGTCCGGGTTGCCTTCCTCTTCGATCAGCTGGGCCACTTTTTCCGCAGCGCTGTCGGTGAAGATGATCGGCGCCGGGATGGCGTCGAGGTTGTCAGTGGTTTCGGCTACTGCATTCATTTGGAACTCCTACTGGGATATCGATTAGGCCCATTATAGACTGTTGGCGCAACCTGCGCTTCAGGCTGCGGAGGTTCTTGCCCGGCCAGGTGGAATACCGGTTCGCCCGGCGGCTGGTGGGTCAGCTTGCCCGTCACCATCGCGCCGCTCTGCATTTCCAGGGTCTTGTAATGCACATCCCCCATGATGCGGGCTTTCGGCTGCAATTCAAGCAGTTCGGTGGCAAATACATTGCCGGTGATGTTGCCATTCACGACGATGGTGGCGCAGTGCACGTCGCCTTCGATGCGCGCATGCTCGGAAATGACCAGCACGCTGTCCGGGCTGTCGCCGCCGAACACGTTGCCGTGCACTTCCCCATCGATGCGCACGCCGCCCGTAAAGCACAGATCGCCCTCGATGCGGGCCGCCATACCAATCAGGCTATCCACTTCCGTTTTCGTACTCCGACCAAACATGATAGGCGCTCCTCAAAGTGACTGATCAAATCAACGTCCCTCTGACAATTTACCGTGCTCATCTTTGGTCGCTTTGCGCTAGATCGACCTGTCCGGGCTGAGGGTACAGCCCGGAGCGTTGCATTTTTCGTAAAAATCAGGGCAACAATGCAACTTGCTGCAGGCCGGCGCCTTCATCCAGGCCGAACATCAGGTTCATGCACTGCACCGCCTGACCGGACGCGCCCTTGACCAGGTTGTCCTGCACCACCAGCACCAGCAGCGTGTTGCCGTTGCCCGGACGGTGCAGCGCAATGCGCGCCACGTTCGAGCCACGGGTGGAGCGGGTCTCCGGATGCGAGCCAAACGGCATCACATCGACGAACTGGCAGTCGCGGTACTGCTCTTCGAACAGGGCTTGCAGGGCTTCGTTGGTGATGGAACTGATCAGGCGCGCGTACAGGGTCGAGTGCATGCCGCGAATCATCGGCACCAGGTGCGGCGTAAAAATCAGGTGCACCGGGAAGCCCGTGAAACGTTGCAGCTGAGCCACAGTTTCCGGCGTGTGGCGGTGGCCGGACGCGCCGTAGGCCTTGAAGTTGTCGGACGCTTCGGAAAACAGGGTGGCGATTTCCGCCTTGCGGCCGGCGCCGGACACGCCGGACTTGCAGTCGGCGATCAGCGCGCTGGCGTCAACCAGGTTGTTCTTGAGCAGCGGATAAAAGCCCAGCTGCATGGTGGTCGGGTAGCAGCCCGGGTTGGCGATCAGGCGCGCGTTCTTGATGGCGTCGCGGTTCAGTTCGACCAGGCCGTACACGGCTTCTTCCAGCAAGTCCGGGCAGGTGTGCTCGATCTTGTAGGTCTGCTCGAACACGGCGCGGTCCTTGATGCGGAAGTCGGCCGCCAGGTCGATGACTTTCACGCCGGCTGCAAGCAGTTCGGGCGCCTGGGCCATGGCCACCCCGTGCGGAGTGGCGAAGAACACCACGTCGCACTGTTTCAGGTCGACCTTGTCGGGGGCGGAAAACGCCAGGTCCACGCGCCCGCGCAGCGACGGATACATGTCGGCCACCGGCAGGCCGTCTTCCTTGCGCGAGGTAATCGCGGTCAGCTTCGCGTGGGGGTGAACGGCCAACAGCCGCAGCAATTCCACGCCCGTGTAACCGGTACCGCCGACGATGCCAACTTTGATCATGTGTCTGTCCTTGAAGTAGATGGGCGAGCTACGCCCGAAAAATGAGCATTTTAACAGCGCAGCCCGGCGCGTGTGGATCGGCCTTCAGCGCACCCTCACGTCGGAGACGGCCGTCACGACCAGGTCCGGCCCGACGGTGATATCGACCGTGCCACGGTAGCCGTTCTCAAAGTAAGTGCCCGCTTCGCGGTGCGCGACCTTGCCGTCGGCACTGATCTCCAGGGCAATGTTCGATTCGCCGCTCGGGTCCACCAGCACGGCGCGGCGCTGACCGGGCGCGATCGTGCCCAGCGCTACGTGGCCGCCCGTATAGTGAGCAGTCACTGACTGCAGCGGCGTGGACGACGCGTTGGTGACGGTGACCGTCACCCCGGCCGGGCCGCAGGCCCAGATGCCGGAGACAAGGACAAGGCCGACACAGAGCCGAGCAAGACGAGACGGGGTGCACATGCAGGTATTGTGACAGGAACCGCAAATGGGCCGCGCCAACTGAACACGCAGTGCGCACAACGCCAAACGCAAAAAGCCGCCCACCTTGCGGAGAGCGGCTCTTGCATCCAGGGCACCGTGAAGGCACCCGGAGGGAAGACGAATTAACGCTTCGAGAATTGCTTTGCGCGACGTGCCTTGCGCAGACCAACTTTCTTACGCTCGACTTCACGTGCATCGCGGGTGACGAAGCCGGCGCGGGCCAGATCGCCCTTCAGGCCTGCATCGTAGTCGATCAGTGCACGGGTGATGCCGTGGCGAACTGCACCTGCCTGGCCGGACTCGCCGCCGCCGTGCACGTTCACCTTGATGTCGAAACGCTCGACGTTGCCGGTCAGTTCCAGCGGCTGACGGATCACCATCAGGCCGGTTTCGCGCGAGAAGTACTCGGCGGCTGGCTTACCGTTAACGGTGATCTGGCCAGTGCCAACCTTGATGAACACGCGAGCAACTGCACTCTTGCGACGGCCGGTGCCGTAGTTGTAATTACCGATCATGTCAGGTCCTTAGAGAACGAGTGCTTTAGGTTGCTGTGCTGCGTGCGGATGGGAACCTTCCGCGTACACCTTCAGCTTCTTGATCATCGCGTAGCCGAGCGGACCTTTTGGCAGCATGCCTTTGACCGCTTTTTCCAGCGCGCGACCTGGAAAACGCTGTTGCATTTTCAGGAAATTGGTTTCGTAGATACCGCCTGGGTAGCCCGAGTGACGGTAGTAGGTCTTCTCGGTGGCTTTGGTACCGGTCACGCGCAGTTTGCCTGCGTTGATGACAACGATGTAATCGCCGGTGTCGACGTGAGGAGTGAATTCTGGCTTATGCTTGCCGCGCAGTCGGCGTGCCACTTCGCTGGCAACACGTCCGAGGACCAAGTCCGTCGCGTCAACCACGAACCAATCGCGCTGGACTTCATGGCCCTTAGCGGAAAAAGTTTTCATGTTGACTTCCTAATTAGTGAATCGCTCAAATGGTGGTTCCGCTCAACGACCGCGGACTCTGCCTTATATTCTCTTTCCTGAGCAAACGGAAAGCCGGCTACTATACCTTGAACTACCGCAGAGCGTCAATCCAGTTGACCGACTGTTGGGAAAACACCCGGCCGTGCACTGATAAGTTTCTCCTAATAAAAGCTGTTGACCTTGGAAACATTGGCCGAATAGTATGCAAGGATCGATTTCGGGAGACCTTGTGAAGCGCATTGGACGATATGGGCGATATGGACGATATGGGCGATGTGGACGATGGATTGCACTGCTCGCGCTCGGCCTGGCCGGCATGGTCGGGCAACCCGCGCTGGCGGCGCAGGCCGACCAGCAGGGCCGTTCCTGCCACCTGCCCGGCATCGAGGAAGCCCTGCGCTGCGCGCGCGTCGATGTCCCGCTCGACTACCAGAACACCGGCGCCGGCAAGCTGGCGCTGCACGTGACCATCGCACCGGCGTTCCGCGAATCGGCCCGCTCCGACCCTTTGTTCGTGCTGGCCGGCGGGCCGGGGGAAGCCGGCAGCGACGTGGTGCCCCTCCTCGCCCACACCTTCCGGCGCGCGCGCGCCACCCGTGACATCGTCTTCATCGACCAGCGCGGCACCGGCAAGTCCGGCCGCCTCGCCTGCAACACGCCGGACGACGTGCTGGACCTGTCCGACGCCCAATACCAGAGCGCCCTGCGCGCCTGCATCGCACGCCTGAACCGGCCGCTCGACAAATACACCACCGCCAACGCCGCGCGCGATATCGACCAGGTACGGCGCGTGCTCGGCTACGCCAGCGTTAACCTGTGGGGCGGCTCGTACGGCACCCGCCTGGCCCAGGTCTATGCGCGCATGTTTCCCGCCTCGACCCGCAGCCTGGTGCTCGATGGGGTGGCCGCGCCCGACCAGGTGATTCCCGCCGGCGGGCGCGATGGCCAGGCCGCGCTCGAGCTGCTGTTCCGGCAGTGCGCGCAGGACGCCGCCTGCCACAAGGCCTACCCCAACCTGGAGGCGGAATTCGACACGGTAGCCCAGCGCGTGGCCAGCGGCAGCGTCAAGGTGAGGATGGCCGATCCACGCACCGCCGAGCCGCGCGACGTGCAGCTGACGCAGGCGCACTTTCTCGGCACCGTGCACAACGTCCTGTACAACGCGCTCGACGGCCGCCGCCTGCCCTTCCTGATCCACAGCGCGTTCGAAGGCCGCTGGGCGCCGTTTGTCGCACGCCGCAACATCAACACCGATGTCTCGACCGACGCCAACCCGGCCATGGTGCTCTACCTGGCCGTGATCTGCGCCGAAGACATGCCGCGCATGACGGCGCAACTGCGGACCGAGGACGCGCACGGCTCCTTCATGGGCATCGACCGCATCGACAAGCTGGCGGCCATGTGCAAGGTCGCGGGCGTGCCGCCGGCCCGGTACGGGCCACCCAGCCCCATCGCCGCCCCCACCCTGCTGCTGTCGGGCGCCCTCGATCCGGTCACCCCGCCGCACCGGGCCCAGAGCGCCGCGCGCATGATGGCGCGCGCCCAGCACCTGGTGGCGGCCAATGCCGGCCACGGCGTGTCGCAGCTGGGCTGCACGCCGCGCCTGCTGCGCGAATTCCTCGACCACCCCGCCCAGCCGGTCGATGCCAAGTGCCTTTCCGAGATCCCCGCACCCAGCTTCCAGCTGGGCAGCGCCGGTCCGCAACCCTGACCTCGCCTCCCGCCATGATCGAAGTAAACAACGTCAAGAAGCGCTTCGGCGCCGTGCAGGCGCTGGGAGGCGTGAGCTTCACCGCGCGCGACGGCCAGATCACCGCCCTGCTCGGCCCCAACGGCGCCGGCAAGACCACCCTCCTGCGCCTGCTTGTTGGCCTGCTCAAGCGCGACGAAGGATCGATCAGCATCGGCGGCGTGGACCCGGCCGTGGACCCGATGGCGGTGCGCCGCAATATCGGCTTTTTGACCGACCAGTTCGGGCTGTACGAACGCCTGTCCACGCGCGAATACCTGGCCTACTTCGGCGAATTGAACGGCATGACGCGCGCCGACGTCGCGCGCCGCATCGATGAGGTGGCCCAGCTGCTCGGCATGGACGACATCCTGGAGCGGCGCTCGAAAGGCTTTTCGCAAGGCCAGCGCATCAAGGTGGCGCTGGCGAGGACGCTCCTGCACCGCCCGCGCCACCTGCTGCTCGATGAACCCAGCCGCGGGCTGGACGTGATGAGCACCCGCGCCCTGCGCACGGCGCTCAATGCCCTGCGCGCGGACGGCTGCTGCGTCATCATGGCCACCCACGTGATGCAGGAAGTGAGCCACCTGTGCGAGGACGTGATCGTCATCGCCAAGGGCCACACGGTGGCGCAAGGTTCGCCCCAGGCGCTGTGCGAACGCACCGGCATCGCCAGCCTGGAGGATGCGTTCGTCAGCCTGGTGGGCACCGATGAAGGGATCGCCGCATGAGACCGGCCTGGCTGATCGTCTTCCTCAAGGACTTGCGCGAAACCCTGCGCGACCGCCGCGCCCTGGGCCTGCTGCTGCTGTTCACCGTGATGTACCCGGCCATGCTCGGCTACATGCTCAACCAGCAGATTGCCCGTGCCACCAAGCCCGAACGCGAAGGCATGGAACTGGCCGTGATCGGCGCGGCGCGCGCGCCCACGCTGATGGCCAATCTCCGCCAGCGCAACATCACGGTCCAGCCCAGCGCCGAGCTGGACGAGGAACACATCACCGCCCTGCTGCGCGAACGCAAGGTGGTCGGACTGCTGCGCGTGCCCGAACAGTTCAGCGACGACTACCAGGCCATGCGCCCGGCGCGCATCGAGCTGTGGTTCGATTCGGCGTCCGACAACGGCCCCCGCCTGCGCGAAGTGGAGGACGTGCTGCAGGCCTACAGCGCCAACATCAGCAGCGCGCGCCTGCTCGCGCACGGCGTCTCGCCGGTGGTGCTGCAGCCGGTGCGCACCCAGCGCTACGACGTCGGCAGCACGGCCGCACGCTCGGCCGGCTTGATCGGCGCCATCCTCGGCTTCCTGTTCTTCCCGGCGTTTATCTGCGGCCTGTCGGCGGCGGTGGACAGCACCGCCGGCGAGCGCGAACGGCGTTCGCTGGAAGTGCTGATGGCCCAGCCGGCCACTCCGTGGGCGCTGGTCGGCGGCAAATGGCTGGCCGCCGCCTCGCTGGCCATCGTCGGCATCACGCTGGAACTGGCGCTGGCGCATGCCATCCTCTCCCTGCTGCCGCTGGAGGAAATCGGCATGGCCTGGCGCGTGACCTCGCTTGATCTGGCCGGCGTGTGCATCGCCACCATTCCCCTGTCGCTGTTTGCCGCCGGCCTGCACATCGCCCTGGCCATGAATGCCAAGTCGTTCAAGGAAGCCCAGAGCGTGCTCAGTTTCGTCGTCCTGGTGCCGATGATCCCGGGCGTGGTGGTATCGATGCTGGAACTGAAGACCGCGTTGTGGATGTACGCCGTGCCGATGCTGGCCAATCAGACCCTGCTGCGTGAACTGGCCAAGGGCCAGGACCTGGGCGCGCTGCCGTTCGTACTGACCTTCATGAGCTCCATGATCCCGGCCATTGCAGCGGTGCTGTTCGCCGGCTGGCGCATGCGCAGCGAACGCTATGTGCTGGCGGTGTAAGGGCGGGCGTGCCGTACAATACCGCTCCGGAAGTTAATCGACATGACGATGCGGAGAATGCAATGGAAGTGAAAGTAAGCTGGAACGGCCCCTCGGGCATGAGTTTCCGGGCCGAGACCGGCTCCGGCCACATGGTCAGCATGGACGGCGCGCCCGAAGGCGGCGGCCACAACCTGGCGCCCCGGCCGATGGAAATGGTCCTGCTGGGCACCGGCGGCTGCACGGCCTACGATGTGGTGCTCATTCTGAAGCGCGGGCGCGAGGACGTGCGCGGCTGCGACGTCACGCTCAAGGCCGACCGTGCGGACACCGATCCGAAGGTGTTCACCAAGATTCACTTCCACTTCATCGTCAGCGGGAAGAACCTGAAGCCCACGGCGGTAGAGCGGGCCGTGAACCTGTCGCACGACAAGTACTGCTCGGCCTCGATCATGCTGGCCAAGACGGCGGAGATTACGCACTCGTTTGAGATCGTTGAGGTTTGACGTAACCCCTACACCTAAAACCGTCGTCCTGGCGAAGGCCTCGGCGGCCCCGCCAGGACCCATGGCGCGTTCAGTCAGTGGCACGGTTCTACTCTGAACCAGCGCGCTATGGGCTCTGGCCTTCGCCAGAACGACGGTTTTTAAGCAAACGGTATAAACAATAACTGTCGACTAGCGTTTGGTGACACCCTCGGTGCCATGCCAAATCAAATGTAATACGCCGTCCCCGTCATGATCTTCGCCATGGCCGTCATGGCCATGCGCGCCGGTGCGGGCACCTCGACCGCTCCGAGCGCCTGCGCCGCCGCACCGTGCGCCACTTCGTCCACGCGCATCTGCTCCACGATCGCGCGCGACTTGGCATCCTGCAGCGGCAAACGGGAAAGGTGGCTGTTCAGGTGCGCTTCCACCTGGCGCTCGGTCTCGACCACGAAGCCCAGGCTGCGCGCATCGCCCAGCCGCGCCGCCACCGTCCCCAGCGCATACGCGCCGGCATACCACAGTGGATTGAGCAGGCTCGGACGCGAACCCAGTTCGCTCAGGCGCTCGGCCGTCCAGGCCAGGTGGTCTTCTTCCTCGCGCGCCGCGTGTTCCAGCTGCGCGCGCGTCTCCGGCGTATGGGCAAAGCGCGATTGCGCGTTGTAGAGCGCCTGCGCGCACACCTCGCCCACGTGGTTGACGCGCATGAGGCCAGCGGCGTGGCGCTGCTCGTCCTGGTCGAGCTGGCCGTCCACCGCATTCTCGCCCGGGTTCGGCCGCGCCGACGTGGCCACGCCGCCGATCACGCGCAATGCCTTGTCGAAGCCGACGATCAGGCGGTCCAGTGGGTTGTAATGACGCTTGCTGTCCATGATGAATCCCGATGCTTGCAAAAGCCTGATTATAAAACCTGGGGCGGCTCCGGGTCGCCCCGCTCGGCGGCGCTCTTCCGCTTGTCGATCCAGTCCAGCAGCGCGCCGCCAATATCCAGGCCGGAGATGTTCTTGGCCACGCCCAGGTTCAGCGACAGCAGGAAGGCGATGGTGTCGGGCGGCACCTCGATGCAGTGCTGCCTGAAGGCCTCCATGAAGCGCGCCGACTCCACCACCGGCACCACCTTCGCCCCGCTCATGAACTGCAGCACGCTGGTGATGCTGTGGCCCTTGCCGATGCTGTGATAGATGAACTGGTTGAACTCGCGGTCGACCTTCTTGAAGTCGATGGTTTCAGGTGTCATCAGCCCGGCCAGGTAATACAAACCCAGAGCCGCGCGGAAGAAATCCGTGGCCTCGTCGCGGTTGCGCCCGGCGCGCATCACCGCCAGCACCTTGTCTTTGATGGCATTGTCCATGCGAGCCATTATCCACCAAATATCCTCGTGTTTTGAAACCGGCACTAAACAAGGGCCGCAAGCAGGCATCGGACTCCACGCGCCAAAATGGGCATGCTAGACTTTTCGGCGCCCCCCGCTCAGCCTTCCGCCCCTATGCAAGCCCCCCCCTTGACCTCATCGACCTGCACGGCCAGTGGCAGCTGCACGGCCAGAACGAAGCCGCCGAACCCATCGCCTGCCCGATCGCCATTCCCGGGGACGTGCACTCGGCGCTGCTGGACGCGCAGCTGATTCCCGATCCCTACTTCGGCGCCAATGAAGACGCGGTGCAGTGGGTCGCGCATCGGCCGTGGACGATCCGGCGCAGCTTCAGCGCACACCCTCGCAACGGCTTCTGGGTCTTGACCCTGGATGAAGTCGACTGCCTGGCCGACGTCTTCCTCAACGGCGCCCACCTGGGCCGGCTGGAAAACCAGTTCCGCCGCCATCGCTTCGAGGTAGGCCAACATCTAATCGAGGGCGAGAATGTGCTCGAACTGCGCTTCGACGACGCCCACGCGCAAGCGCAGCGGCGCTTCGACGCCCACCCGTTCGAGCTGCCCTACACCATGGGCCGCGACCGCCGCGTGCCCATCAACCTGCTGCGCAAGACCCAGTGCAGCGGCGGCTGGGACTGGAACATCTGCCTGATGCCGCTGGGCTTGTACGGGGAAGCCTCGCTGCGCCGCGTGGATTGTGCGCTGATCGAACACGTGCAGGTGCACCAGCACCACCGGGAACGCGACGTCAAGGTCACGTTCGAGGTCGAGATCCGCGCCTATGCCAGCGCCACCCTGCCCCTGTCGGTGCAGTTCAACGAAACCTGCGTGCGCCTGTCGGTGAACGTCACGCCCGGCCTGCAGCGCTACCCGGTCCACTTCACGGTGCACGGCCCCAAATTGTGGTGGCCGGCCGGCCAAGGGGAGCAGCACCTGTACCCCGCCACCATCCGGCTGGGCGAGCAGGTGGAACAGCGCCGCATCGGCCTGCGCACCATCGAGCTGGTCACCGCGCCTGACGCCATCGGCACCACGATGAAGTTCCGCGTGAATGGGCGCGACATCTTCGCCAAGGGCGCCAACTGGATTCCGGCCGACGCCCTGCCGCGCCGCATCACGCCGCAAGCCGTGGTGCCGGTGCTCGCATCGGCGGTGGCGGCCAATATGAACATGCTGCGCGTGTGGGGCGGCGGGAACTACGAGAAGGAGTGGTTCTACGACGCCTGCGACGAACTGGGCCTGCTGGTCTGGCAGGACTTCATGTTCTCGTGCATGCTGTACCCGTCCGACCGGGCGTACCTAACCGAGGTGCGCCTGGAAGCCGAGTACCAGGTCAAGCGCCTGCAGCACCGCGCCTGCGTGGCGCTCTGGTGCGGCGACAATGAGCTGGTCGGCGCCATCGAATGGTATGAAGCGAGCCGCGCTAACCGCGATCGCTACCTGGTCAACTACGACCGCCTGAACCGCGTGCTGGAAGACGCGGCCGAAACGTTTGATGCGGCGCGTCCGTTCTGGAATTCCTCGCCCTCGCTGGGCAAGCTCGATTACGCCGACGGCTGGCACTGTGACACGCGCGGCGACATGCACTTCTGGGAAGTCTGGCACAGCGCCAAGCCGTTCGAACACTACCGCACCGTGCAGCCGCGCTTTTGTTCCGAGTTCGGCTTCCAGTCCTTTCCCTCGCTGGACTGCGTGCACGGTTTCACCGGGCCGGCGGACCGCAACGTCTCCTCGCCCGTGATGGAAGTCCACCAGCGCAACGACGGCGGCAACGCGCGCATCCTCGAAACCATGACGCGCAACTTCCGCTTCCCCAAGGACTTCGACCAGATGATCCTGCTGTCGCAGATCCAGCAGGGGCTGGCGATCAAGATGGCGGTGGACGCGTGGCGCTCGTCCAAGCCGCGCTGCATGGGCACCCTGTACTGGCAGCTGAACGACACCTGGCCGGTGGCGTCCTGGTCCAGCCTTGAATACGGCGGGCGCTGGAAGGTGCTGCACTACCTGGCGCGGCGTTTCTACGCGCCGGTGAACGTCATCGCCTTGCCGGAAGACGGCGCCGTGCGCCTGGTCGCCGTCAGCGATGCACCGGACGCGCTGGAGCTGCAGGTGCAGGCCGTGGCCGTGGGCATGGACGGGCGCGAACGCCGGCTGTGGAGCGGCGCCGTCCAGCTGACCCACGAGGCGGCGCGCGAGCTGGCCACCCTGCCCGTGCGCGAGCTGGCGGCCGACGAATTCATCCAGCTGCGCTGGCAGGACGCCGGCGGCGCGCATGCAGGCACCGACGACTTCCTGCCGCGTTACCACAAGGAGTATGACCTGCCGCGCAGTGCGCCGCGCGTACACTGGGTACGTGAAGGAGACACCCTTGACGCGCTGGTGGAAACGGATGCGCCGTGCTTCTTCACCGTGCTGGAGACCTCCGCGCCCGGCTATTTTTCCGACAATGCCTTCACCCTGCTGCCCGGCCAGCCACGCCGCGTACGCTGGCACGGCGGCCCGCTCGACACCAGCGGCGTGCGCATCCGCCACCTGGCCGACACCCACTGAAACGCACCAGGAGCCCCCGCATGAAACTTTCGTTCCGCTGGTTCGGCGACAGCGACCCCGTCCCGCTGGCCTACATCCGCCAGATTCCGGGCATGGAGCACATCGTCTCGGCCATCTACGACGTCATGGTCGGCGAAGCCTGGCCGCTCGACAAGCTGCTGGCGCTAAAGGCCCGCATCGAAGCGGCCGGGCTGAAATTCGAGGTGGTGGAGAGCGTGCCCGTGCACGAAGACATCAAGCTCGGACGCCCGAGCCGCGAACGCCTGATCGCCAACTACCAGCAAAGCATCCGCCACTGCGCGCAGGCCGGCGTGAAAGTCATCTGCTACAACTTCATGCCCGTGTTCGACTGGACCCGCACCGAGATGGCGCACACGCTGCCGGACGGCTCCACCACCCTCTCCTTCGACGCGGCCCGGGTCGCGCGCATCGACCCGGACGCCGGCATCGCCCTGCCCGGCTGGGACAGCAGCTATGCGCCGGAAGAACTGGCGGGACTGCTGGCGGCCTACCGCGAGGTCAGCGAAGCGGACCTGTGGGACAACCTCACCCACTTCCTGCAAGCGATCATCCCGGTGGCCGAGGACGCCGGCGTGCGCATGGCCATGCACCCGGACGATCCGCCCCGGCCGATCTTCGGCCTGCCGCGCATCGTCAAGAACCGCGATGATCTGCTGCGGCTGGTGCGCACGGTCGATTCGCCCGCCAACGGCATTACCCTGTGTTCCGGCTCGCTGGGCGCGGACCTGTGCAACAACGTCGAATCGCTGGTGCGCGAATTCGGCGGCATGGGCCGCATTCCGTTCGCCCACCTGCGCAACGTGGCGGTCAACGAGGACGGCTCCTTCCACGAGACCAGCCACCGCTCCTGCGACGGCTCGCTCGACATGGCGGCCATCGTGCGGGCCTATCACGACGTGGGCTTCGACGGCTACGCGCGGCCCGACCACGGCCGCATGATCTGGGGCGAAACGGGCAAACCCGGCTACGGCCTGTACGACCGCGCGCTGGGCGCGGTGTACCTGAGCGGGCTGTGGGAAGCGACTGCGGCGGCAGCCGGAAGTTCGCTACGGATGGGTTAAACAATCGCCGCAGCTGATTCCATAAAAACAACGGTTTTCAATCGT